>JAAUTF010000447.1 GCA_012031775.1 Candidatus Altimarinota bacterium
GGGCGTCGCTGTGGGCGGCTCGGGCGTCGCCGTGGGCGTCAGAAGTGTTTGTCGGCGTCGCTGTCGGCGTTACCGGTGTCGGGCTAGGCGTAGCACTGGGTCGCGGCGTGAGCGTTGGCAGCGTAACCGGCGGCGGCGGCACATCATCGATGACTTCAACACCCTCGGGCAGCACGACCTCATCGCTGAAACCGGCAACCGGCACAAGCAGCGCTAGATCACCGAAGTAGAGCGTCTCGATATTGCTGCGCGCCAGCGTAAGCGCTGCCAAAGCAGCAAGACCAATGAACACTGCCGCAGCAATTGTCTGCGCGCGTGCGCTGATGCGCTCGTCGAAGAGCCGCAACACAATCGCACCTAACACGGGAACTACTAGCACCAGTGCAAATAAGAAATAAATGAGAACCTGTGACATACGAAGTATTGCAGTTGGTAGTTTGGCAGCTTCGCCGTCAAACTACCAACTACCTCCCTTGCTAGATAGACCATATTAGCGATCAACGAGCGTGGCCACCGTCACGCCGTCACCGCCGTCGCGCCCACCGTTCGCGTATGAGTCAACCAGCGGGTGACCCTGCAGCACATCGCGGACAACCTGGCGCAGCGCGCCGGTGCCTTTGCCGTGAATAAGCCGCACCTGCTGCAAGCCAGCCAGATAGGCATCGTTGAGATAACGATCAAGCCGATCGTTTACCTCCGCAGCGCGCCAGCCACGCATATCGAAGGTCATCGCCACATCGGCAGGCGGTGGCGGCGCGCTTACGGGGCGCGGTGCGGCATAACGCTGGCGCCGTTCTTCCTCCGGCGTGCGCTTCTCGCGGCTCAACTCGCGCAGATCGACCGTCATCCGGAAACCGCCAACCTGCACCTCCGCCGTGTTTTCTTCGACATCGATGCTCACGATTTCACCACGCAGCCCAACCGAGCGCACCAGCACCTCCTCGCCAACCTGCAACGGCTTAGGCCCGGCCTCAACTACTGCTGGTGCCGGTGCAAGCTGCTGCGTGGGCTGTGGTTTGCTAAAAGTCTCTTTTGCCTGCTGCTGGCCAGCCTGAATACGGCGCTCTGCCTCTTCAAGCCACTGGCGCGAGACCGACACACTGTGAAACTCATCGCGCAGCCGCCGTAGCTGGCTGCGCAACTCGCGCAGTTCGTCATCAAGATCGCCGCGTGCCGCCTCAAGCTGGGCCGCGCGTGTCGCCTCGAATTCGCGCAGCTCTTGCGCCAGTCGCTCACGATATTTCTCGGCATCGGCGCGCAGTTCTTCGGCACGCTGCATCTCCGCCGCTGCCACCTCGCGCTCACGGTGAATGCCGGCCAATAGATCTTCGATCTGCGCATCATCGCGCGCAACCGTGCTGCGCGCGCGCTCGATCAAGTCGCTTTCGAGGCCGAGTCGGGCCGCTATCGCCAGTGCATTCGAGCGCCCTGGCAGCCCAATGCTCAGCCGGTAGGTTGGGGCGAGCGTTTCAACATTAAACTCCACCGAGGCGTTCTGCACTCCGGGCGTAGTATAGGCGAAGGCCTTCAGCTCGGCATAATGTGTTGTAGCGATGCCGAAGCAACCGAGTTCAAGCAGACGCTCGATGATCGCCCGTGCTAGCGCCGCACCTTCGATTGGATCCGTCCCCGCGCCCAATTCGTCGAAGAGCACGAGTGCGGGTGGGCGATCACCGCTCAAGATACGATAGCGGTCGACGGCGTACACTTCTTCATCGAGCGGATCTTCGACTAGCGCCCGCAGAATGCGGATAATATTCGTCATGTGGCCGGAGAAGGTGCTCAGGCTCTGCTCGATGCTTTGCTCATCGCCGATATCGGCAAAAACCTGGGCAAACACCGGAACTCGCGCCTTCTCAGCTGGCACATGCAAACCAGTCTGCGCCATCAGCGCGAGCAGGCCGGCTGTCTTCAGCGCCACCGTCTTCCCGCCGGTGTTCGGCCCGGTGATCAGCAAGAGTTGAAAATCATCGCCGAGCCAGAGGTCGGTCGGCACTACAATACGCTGGTCAAGCAGTGGGTGGCGTGCGCCGATCAGCGTCAGCGGGCGCTCATCGCTTGTGGGAAAAGGCCAACTGCTTAACGTCGGCACCACACAACGTAATGCTTCGGCATAACGCGACTTGGCGAACATCAAATCGATCTCAGCCATCGTCTCAACACCGTAGCGGATCGCATCGGCAGCAGCGCCGACCTTATCGCTCAACTCGGCGAGGATACGAGCGACCTCTTCTTCTTCGGCCAGCTGTAGCTCGCGCCAGCGATTGTTAAGATCGACCGTGGCCAGCGGCTCGATATACAGCGTTGCACCGCTGCCGGATTGGTCGTGGACGATGCCACGCACATTACGTTTCTGGCCCGCTTTCACCGGCACCACATAACGCCCGTTGCGCACCGTAATAATCGCCTCTTGCAGTGAGTCGGCCAACTGCGAAGAGGCGATCATGTTTTGCAGCTTTTCCTGTAGGCGCTGGAAGGCAATCCGGATCTCGCGTCGCAGCCGAGCCAGTTCCGGGCTAGCGCTATCGAGCACGCCCCCATCCTCATCGATCGCGCGGTTGATGTCGTCTTCCAGCATCGGCAGCTGTGGCAGCGCCACCGCGTGCTCCAATAAAATCGGGAAGCGCAGCGGATCTAGGCGCTGCAGGCGCTGGCGCATCGTGCGACAAGCCCGAGCGTGCAGCAACCTGCAACAGCGCGCTCGCCTCGATCACACCGCCGCGCGATGCTCGTGCTACCGCCGGGCGCACATCGCGCACACCGCCGACCGTGATATCGGGAAAGTCGCCCAGCAGAGCGCGCGCCTCTGTCGTCGCATCCAGACGGCGACGCACTTCGCGTGGGTCGACGCTAGGCAGTAGCGCCAAAGCCAGCTCGCGCGAGGCAGAAAAAGCTGTGTGACGCGCGAGCAGCTCAAGAATTTTGGGAAACTCTAACGTTTCCAGTGATTGTGCAGCAATTGGCATAATTGGGAAGCTCGTGACAACGCCAGCCCAGGCAAGTATTGCCACGGGCGGATAGTAATTTTAATGCAGGGTAGCACAGATAATGCCGCCCGGTAATCCGGCGTGCGGCGGATCACTGCACGGCGAAGATGATGGCAGCGCTATCGGGGAGAATAGGATCGAGCAGACCATACACCTGAGGCAGAATCTCGTTGGCGAAGAACTGCAAGAGAAACGAATTGGCAACCTGACGACCCATCCATTGCATCACCGGCAGGTCTATATTCTGCCCGCCGCGCACGATCATCAGATTCCATAACAGAACACCGAACATACCGATCAACAATGCGCCGAGTAATACCCCAAGCACCATACCAATGATTTTGTCGATATAGAGCAACTGGCCAGGGAGCACGGCGTAGCGGAAGGTATAGATGCCAGCCGCTGCCAGCGAGGCAAAGCTCAGCAAAAGCACAAGGGCAAAGCCAACATACTCGCCCACAAAACGTGTTGTGCCAAAATTGCCCACAAGCCAGCCGCCCACCGGCTGAAAGTACAAACTTGCCAAGACCAAGCTCAGGTAAAACGCGATGATTAAGACAATCAAACGGATGCTGCCTTGAAAAAAGCCCACCGCTAGTGAAGTGACGAATAAGAGTAGAAAGCCCATATCGACGAAATTCAACGCAGTTCTCCTGGGGGCGCGCCGAGACGCACCTCTCGCAAGGCGATATCCACGCGCAATTATACAGCAACCCTTACTGGTTCGCATAGTTATCGAATGAGTGGATGGCACATGGCGGCATACCCGCTCCATGCTATACCCCCAAGTTCACAAACCTATTAGGGGTGTTATTGGGTTGTAGAAGAAGCTTGTGGGGTCTTTTCAGTCTGCTATCATTGACTCAACGTATCGGCGTCGTACGATAGAAAGTAACCATAGCATATAATCCCAACGCTGGGCTTCGCTGCCATCTTGCCGCAGTGCAGCCCCTTTTTAATTGGAGCTCAAACCGTGAACGCCCTTGCCTCCGCTGGCGACCAGACACGTACTTCTGCTGAAGATCCTGGACGAAGCACCGAAAAATTGGTGACCCTCTCGCCAACCGAGGTTCGCCGCGGCCTGCGGATTTCGACGATCGAGGGCGCTTTTGCAACGATCAATATCAGCATCACTGGCGCAGTGGGTGGCAGCGTCTTTCTCACCGGGTTTGCGCTCCTGCTCGGCGCAAACAGTTTTCAACTCGGTTTGCTCGGCGCACTTCCCTTTATCGGCCAGCTCTGCGGCTTTCTCGCTGCGTATCTCGAAGAGCGCATCGGGCGACGGCGACCGCTCGTGCTCTTCGGTGCGCTTGGCGGCCGCCTGCTTTGGGCGCTGCTGTTAACCTTGCCGTTTCTAACGTTTCTCGACGGCTGGCAGATGACGATCTTTATGATCGGCCTCGCGCTCTCATATGGACTTAATGGTATCGCCGGTAATGCCTGGCTCAGTTGGATGAGCGATCTAGTGCCGCCGCGCCAACGCGGCAGCTACTTCGGCATTCGTAACACTGTGGCCGGTGTGCTGACGATGGCAGCAACGTATGCGGCTGGGTACACTCTCGATAGCTTCCGCGACAGCGGCGAGGAGGCGATCGGTTATGCGATCATCTTCACAGTGGCGCTTGTAGCCGCGCTCGGGTCTGCGGCGCTGATCGCGCGCCAGCCCGAGCCACCTATGGACAAGAAAGCGCGCGTTCGCCCAGCAGCAATGTTCAGCGCCCCAATGCGCAACAGCCGCTTTCGCAGTTTCGCCATGCTCTCGACCGGCTGGGCGCTCGTGACCGGCGTCGCAGCACCTTTTTTTAACGCTTACGGCCTGAACGCGCTTCAGCTGAGCTTCGCAACGCTAGCGCTTACCGCGATCGTCACTAGCGCCGTCAGCCTGGTCTTCCAACCGTTGATCGGGCGCTTGCAGGATCGTTTTGGCGACCGCCAAGTGCTGCTCTGGTGTATGCTCGGCACGCTACCTCTGCCTTGGGGATGGGTGCTCTCAACGCCGGATAACATCATCCCGCTCTGGCTGACGGCGATCTTCTCCGGTGTGTTCTGGCCGGGCATTACCCAGGGCCAGGTGAACATTTTGATGGATCGCGCTTCAAGCGAGAGCCGTGGCGCGTCGATCGCTGCCTACAGCGCGCTGACCGGCCTTGGCACACTAGTCGCTGGCGTGCTTGGCGGTGTGATCGCAACTTTCATCGCCGGAACGCAGCTTACCCTCGGCCCGCTGCAGCTGAACGACTTCGCCTTGCTTTTTGTGCTCACCAGCCTGGGCCGCGCCGTGGTGGCCTTGCTGCACTGGCGTTCCCTGTAAAAGCAAGCGGGGTGCGGC
>JAAUTF010000448.1 GCA_012031775.1 Candidatus Altimarinota bacterium
GCACGGGCCGCACACCTCGCAGCGATCCGTCAACAATCGCACAGTTACCTCGCCGCGCTCGGTCGTGAGCGCGCAGCTCAGCGTGCCGAGCAGCAGCTGCACCTAGAGCGCACACTGCTCGATTTGCATCAACAGTGCAGCCGCTTACTCAGCGACTATGCCGCCGAGCGCGAGGCTCTGCACCATACTCAGCAGCAGCAGCGCCGTGCCGAGGTCGCTCGTATTCACGCCGCCGTTCAACACATGCTCCACGACTACGCCGCCACCCGCCAGGCGCTTCAAAGCGAACAACTGGCACGTCTGGCCAACGATCTCGATGCACTTCGCCTGTCTACCGAGCAGCAAATCGCTACCAATGCAGGCGAGCGCGCACTGCGCTCGGCACAAGTGCAACAGCGACTTGCCAGTGATGCCCAACAGCGTAGCGAGAGCGTGATGGCACTGCTCCACCAGTACCGCGATGCGCGTCTGGCACGGGCAGCGCAGCTGCACGAACAGCTAGAAGCTTCAGCTCATCAGCGCCGCTCGGCCGTAGCGACGCAGCTGTCCGATTTTGCCCAGAGCCGCCAGCAGCGTAACTTAGTGTATCTTGCTGCACTGCCGCCGAACGCTGCGAGTCAGACGGCAGCCGCGACGGTACAGCCTATAAGCTTACGGAGCGCTCCCCTTTTGCAAGCCGCCGTCCCCGGCCTTGCACATCTGCCAGGGCGGTCGGGTGCCCCGGACGTAGCACAGCGTCTGGCTCAAGGGGGTATCCTCGCCTATGCCCAGATGGCTCGCGTCAGCATCGCACGTGAGCTCGATAACCACGGCGCAACCTTGAGCGACGAACAACAGCAGCAGATCAAGGCTCAAATCGACGGCCTCGCCAATAGCGTTGCCGATCTCGTGCGCGAGATTGTGCTCGCCCGCAGCGCGATGAGCGACGTGCAGCGCCAACAAATCGGCGACTATGTCGACGGCCTGGGCCGTACTATTCAGGCCCTACAGCACGATGTTATGGTGCTGCAAGCGAAGCTGAGCACTGCGCCAGAGTCGCATCGTCGTTTTGCCGCTGGACTCAACAATATTTTGGCGATGATCGCGCGTGATGTCGAGAATGCCACCGCCCTGCTCGATCTGCTGCCCGGCAACATAAGCAGCATGCCCCAGCGCGACGATCTCACCGTTATCCGTGGCATCGGCCCGCAGATGCAACAACGCCTCAACCAGGCCGGCATCAATACGTATCGGCAGGTTGCTGGCAGCACCCCTGAAGAGTTGCGTCACGCCCTTGGCTCGCTGCGCCTCGCTAACGTCGACGAATGGATCGCCGCTGCCCGCGTCGCTTGCTAGCCTCTGATTGTTCGCGCTAGGGGAAGAACATCGTGTCCTTCTCCTGGCGTATTCGTTCGCTTTCTGGCGCACAGGAGTGACCTATGTCTGTCGCAGCCCGCCCCATTGTCGAGAGCCCGCGCGCCACACTGTCCCTGCGCCCCGGCGCAGGTTTCATCGCGACTCCGAGCACCGACGCGCTCGCCGAACGCTCACTGGCCTATCTACGCGCCGGCTTTCCTGTCCATTTTCGTGGCCCCGCCGGCACCGGCAAGACGACGCTAGCACTTCACGTCGCCGCGAATCTCGGCCGCCCGGTAATGCTGATCGTCGGCGATGAGGAATTCACTACCACCGATCTCATCGGCGGCCAGAGCGGCTACCGCTACCGCCGCGTCGTCGATCGTTATATCCATACGGTCGTTAAAACCGAAGAGGACGCCGTACAACGCTGGGTCGACAATCGGCTCACAACAGCCGTACGCGAGGGTTTTACGCTCGTCTACGACGAGTTCACGCGCTCACGCCCAGAGGCCAATAACGTGCTCCTAACCGTGCTCGAAGAGGGCCTCCTGGTGTTGCCCACCATGAACCGCGGCGAGGGCTATATCAAAGTGCATCCCGAATTCCGTGCGATTTTTACCAGCAACCCTCAGGAGTACGCCGGTGTTCACAGCGCGCAAGATGCGCTCTCTGACCGCATGGTGACGCTTGATCTCGACTACTACGACCGCGAGACGGAGATCTTTATTACCACCACACAGTCCGATCTACCGATCGAACAGGCTACACAAGTAGTGGATATGTACGCGATTTTCGCGCTAGCGGCGAATACACCCAGGCTCCGACCATGCGCGCCTGTGTGATGATCGCCCGCGTCATCCAGCAACTCGGCATCGCGCCGACAGCCAGTGATATCCGCTTCGTGCATGTCGTCTGCGACATTCTCGAGTCGAAAAAACAGCTTGGCGTCCGCGAATTCACTCAACGCGAGCGCCAGCGGAATCTCTTGCTTGGCCTCATTCAGAAACATTGTGGCTAGGCGTAACGTGTGACGTGTGAAGCGACCTTTGAATTGTAGAGCATCACTCATCACAAGGAAAATACATGCGACCAAAAGGCCTGCGTAATCTCCGCACCGTGCAACAGGCAAACCGTCGCAATCAGATCGGCAGCCGCGAGCAGATGGTCGCCGAGCTGGCCCGGCTTGAGCACGAAAAGGCGCGATTGCAGCGCGAAGTGGAGGTATGGCGGCAGAATCAGCGCCGTACCGAGACACAGCTTGAACACGTTGAAGCACGTCTTGCGCAACTAGCGCGCGCGATCGACCTGACTGGTGCTGAGTCCGTGCCCGCCAACCGTGATAATGAGGCGGAATCCCGTACTTGGCTCGGCATGACGCTGGAGTATTAAGATGAGCGAGAAAAAGCCGCAGAACGATCCAAAGATCGATATCAATCTCGATGTTGGGGGGCTCTTCAAAAATCTGGGCGAGATGATCAGCATGCTCGGCGACGTGGCCCAACGCGCCAGCGAGGCCGAGAAAAGCGGTGAATTCAAAGCAGGTGATCAGCTGCGCGGCGTGTACGGCTTCTCTATCCGCACTGGCATCGGCGGTGTGCCGCGTGTCGATCGCTTCGGCACCGTGCGTAAACCCGATGCAGAGCAAGCACTCCCCATCGAGGTGCGCGAGCCGCTCGTCGATATCTTCGACGAAGAGAGCGAGTTTTTAGTGCTCGCCGAGGTGCCTGGGGTAAGCGAAGACGACATCCTCGTGGAGCTACAAGAGGATATTTTGCGTATTGAAACGAGCGGCGAGCGGCGTTATGCCAAAGAGATCGTTTTGAGCGCCCCCATCGATGCCACCAGTTTGCAGCAAGCGTACCATAACGGTATTTTACAGATCAGACTGCGCAAAATACTATGAGCACAGCCGAAGGGCTTTATCTTTATGGCATTATCCGCTGCGCCGAAACGCGCAGCTTTGCTACGCCCGGTATCGGTGGGCGCGGCGATGGTGTATTCACGCTTCACCACGGTGAACTGGCCGCTGTAGTCAGTCAATCGCCGATCGTCGAGTATGATGGCAACCGCCGCAATATGATGGCGCACACCCGTGTCTTGGAAGAGGTGATGGCCGAGCGCAGCGTGCTTCCGATGCGCTTTGGCATCATCGCGCCAGATAGCGCGACGATCACCGAGCAACTGCTGGCCCGCCACGGTGCCGACCTTCAGCGTCAGCTGAGCGAATTGGAGGGCCGTGTCGAACTTGGCCTGAAGGCCTTCTGGGACGAGCAACGTATGATGCGCGAGGCCGTCGAGCACAGTTCTGCGATACGTGAGCTGCGCGACCGCCTACAAGGGCGCTCCGCAGCCGAAACCCATTTCGAGCGTATTCGGTTGGGCGAGATGATCGAGAGCGTTTTGCATCGCCGCCGCGACGAAGATGCGACGATCATCCTCAACGCACTTCAGCCGCTCGCGTACCGAAGCCATATCAGCCCGACGATCGGCGAACGTATGGTGGTGAATGCGGCCTTTCTCCTCGATCGCACACGCGAAACAGCGTTCGACGCCGCTGTCAACGCCTTAGACGAGCGCTTTGCCGGTCGCCTGAGCTTCAAATACGTCGGCCCACTGCCGGCCTATAACTTCGTCACGTTGACGATGACATGGTGATGCAATGGGATGGCTTATCGACCTGGTAACACTGCCGGTTTCCGCGCCGCTCAAAACGGTGTTCTGGCTCGCTGAGACCTTGACCGAGCACGCTGAGAATGAGATCTATAACCCGGAGCTGATCCGCGCCCGTATGGAAGAGCTTGAGATGCGTTTTGAGCTAGGCGAGATGAGTGAAGAAGCGTTTTACGAGGCCGAAGATATCTTGCTTGCCCGGCTGCGTGAAGCGCGCCTCCGGCTTGCCGAGCGAGGAGAATAGCGATGACCCTGGTTGAAATTGCCCAACGCGCGCGCGAACAGCTGGTGCTGCTCACCGGCCTACACCCCGATACGATCTCGCGTTTAACACGCGAGAACGACAGCTGGCGGGTGGCGATCGAGATGATCGAGCTGCGTGCTATCCCCAATAGTAACGATGTACTGGCCACCTACGACGCGCTACTCGACGAAAGCGGCAATTTGGTCAGCTACGAGCGCGTCGGGCGTTACCGGCGTAGCGAAACGAGATAAGGAACTTCGATGGGCGACTACCGGCTCCAACATTCCACGCAGGCCACCAATCTGGCCGATATTCTCGAACGTGTGCTCGATAAGGGCATCGTGATCGCCGGTGACATCAACATCTCCCTGGTTGGTGTTGAATTGCTCAGCATTCGTGTGCGCCTGCTGGTTGCCTCCGTCGACAAAGCGATGCAGATCGGCATCAACTGGTGGGAGAGCGACCCGTATCTCTCGGGGCGCACGCATCAGCTCGAAGCGGAGAATAAACAGCTTCAGGAGCGCATCGCCTTGCTTGAAAGTCGCCTGCCCGCATAGCGAAGAACCAAGAACTTAGAACCGAGAACTCAGAGCCAACAACTGAGAACCATGGTATGCAGTGGTTCTCGGTTCTTGGTTCTGAGTTCTTGAAGCATATGACAACACCTAATACTCTCATATCCCTCACACTTCGTGTTGCTGAAGCCCAGACACGTGATGTCGGACGCGGCCTGGTACGGCTCGATCCAAGCGATATTGCGCAGATCGGTGCCAGTGTCGGCGATGTTGTCCTTGTCAGCGGCCAGCGCGCCACCGTCGCGCGTGTGATGCCGGCCTATGCCGACATGCGAGGCCTGAGCGCTATTCAAATGGACGGCATTGTGCGCGCGAATGCCGGTGCCGGGCTCGACGAACAGGTACAGGTTACGCTAGCGGCTACCGAACATGCGCAGAGCGTGACACTGACGCCAATCGAGCCCTTGCGCTCGGCTAGCCCGGCGCAATCGCGCTATCTAGCGCGGCTGCTCGACCGCATCCCGGTGACGCGCCGCGACACGGTGCGC
>JAAUTF010000449.1 GCA_012031775.1 Candidatus Altimarinota bacterium
ATTTCACTACTACCTAACTGCCCGGCGCTTTTTCGCCGCGATCGCGGCCATAATTCCGCGTGTTTCTCCCTGGTGATCGGGTAGAACCAGTTTTAAGACGAGGCCGCAGATCAACATCACAGTGGGAATCGGGCCAACCATTAAGCGAATGGCGAAACGCGCCGCCTCGGGTTGCTCGGCGGCGCTCAGCGCTTCGTTGAAGCCGGAAGTCTCCAGCGCGATACCGACCATGAAGAGGCCTAGCGCTAAGCCCAGCTTCTGCAAGAGCACCATAAAGCCGTAGAACAGCCCCTCGCGCCGCTGCCCCGTCTCTAGTTCGTCGAGCTCGATCACATCTGGGATCATGCTCCACGGGATCAAGTAGGCGGTTGAAATGCCGACGCCCGCCAGCACGCCCAGCACGATCGCCAGCGTCACCTAGGCCCGGTTGCACAAAGAAGAGCGCCGCCTGCACGCCGATCCAGAAGATCATGCCGATGGTGTAGACCATCTTCTTGCCGATACGCCGACTGACTGCGCTCCACACAAAAAGAAAGACCAGCGCCGAACCCTGCACCGCCAAAAGCATAATCGGGATAAGGTCGGCGCGCTGCATCCAGAAGGTTAGGTAGAAGGCCAGCACCGACGAGGTGATCTGCACTGCTAGCCACGAGAAGAGGTAGATCCCAACGACGAAGAGGTAGGGGCGGTTGCTGAAGACTTCGCGCACCTGGGCGAAGATGCCAAGCTCTTTTGCTACCGGCTCCGGTTCGTAGCGCTCGGTGGTGCCGAGAAAACAGACGATAAAAGGGATAATGCAGATCAGGCCGAAGACCGCGCCCGAAACCAGGTAACCGGTCTGCGGGTCGGCGAATTGGTTGACGATAATCGGGTGCAGCACACCGGCGACCAGGCTGCCGCCAATGCTGAAGGCAAAACGATACGAGTTCAGGCTGGTGCGCTCGTCGTAATCGCGCGTCAGCTCCGGCGTCAGCGCGGCATAGGGCACGTTGACGATCGTAAAGGCGGTGTCGAAGAGCAGCGCGATAAGCAAATAATAGATAAACAGCGCCGTCGGCCCGACCGGCGGCACCACCCACTGCAAGAAGAAGAAGAGACCAAACGGGATGGCACCGTAGAGCAGCCAGGGCCGACGGCGGCCAAAAGCGCGAGCTGGTGCGGTCGGTGAGCCAGCCGATCACCGGATCGTTCACCGAGTCCCAGATCTTTACCACCAGCAGAATCGTTCCGGCCAGCGCCGGCGTGATGCCGGCTACGGTGGTAAGAAAAAAGAGCTGAAAGAACGAACTGATGATTGTCGCGATGGCCGGCCCGACATCGCCGACGCCGAAGGCGAGTTTTGTCTTCAGTGCTAAACGCTCATCGGCGATCGATACAGTCTGTGGCGTAGCGGCAGTGACGGCGGTGTCGGCCATGGTGAGATCCTCCGGCAGAATTCAGGCTTCAGGATTCAGGACTCAGGAGTCAGAATTCAGAATTCGCATCATATGGCGATGCGCTCTGTGGCGGGAATGGCACTGCTGAACGAGCGACGTTTGCAAGGGTTTCCTGGATGTGGCTGAATTGTACCGCCGGGCTGCCGAATTGCCTAGTGGCAGAAAGGGGAAGTCAGGAGACAGGAGACGGGGAGACAGGAGACGGGGAGACAGGAGACAGGAGACAGAAGACAGGAGTATCATCGGAATAATCGCTCTGCCTCAATTAATGAGGAGGTACGTGGTCAATGTTGCTGCACATTGCGCTCCCGTGTCATGCCTAATGGACGTGAGGCATCTACCAAGGATCACACTGTGCAGTCCGTCAACGGGCGAGCGACGCGCTGGAATGCCGCCTGTGCGTGCGCGTATAGCGGATCTATTTGTAAAAGACCATCAGCGGGCTTCCGGTCTCCCATAGCTCGGCGCTTTAGCACTTGGGCGTGCGGTATGACGGATGTAGTCGAGACTCTGCGCTGCGCTCCGGGTGACACGCACCAGGAGGCGCGGTACATACGTCCGGCTCGGCTTCGTGCCCTTCGTGCTCTTCGTGGCAAAAAACGACACGCTGACCGGCTGACAGCGAGACGCGAGACGCGAGACGCGAGACATCAAAAAGAAACGCTGCGCCCTCTGTGTCCTCTGTGGCTCCACCGAAGCCTAGCGTCTCTCTGAGCTTCTGAATCCTGAATCCTGAATCCTGACTCCCCTCCGACTCACCAGTTCGTATACGAGCCATCCGGACGGCGCAGTTGCGGCACAGGTGCAGCATATTCGCTGATCTCGGCTAGCAGCGTCACGTTCTGCTCCACAAATTCTACGCCAAGGCCGGGGGCTGCGTTAGGCCAGAGTTTGCCATCGCGGAAAAGCGCTGCCTGTGCCAGGTGTGGCGGCTGGCGCAGTGCGCCGCCGAGGATCTCCATCATCACTGGCACTGCTTGTGCCGCCATAACATGCACCAGCGCTGCGGTGGCGATCGGCCCGGTAAAGTGCGGCACCAGCCCGACATAGTGCGTCTCGCAGATCACGGCGATCTTCAGCAATTCGGTGATGCCGCCGACGTTCGGCAACGTCACGCGCAGATAATCGGTCAGGCGACGCTCCAGGAGCGTATTGCTGTCCCAGCGGTCGCCGAACTGTTCGCCGACGGCCAGTGGCACTCGCACCTGGCTACGCAACATCGCGAGCGCATCGGCGTTCTCAGAGCGAAGCGGATCTTCGACAAAGAGTGGGTTCAGCCCTTCGATCAGGCTGCAGAGCCGGATCGCGTCGGGCATATCGAGGCGGGTATGGA
Organism: Candidatus Altimarinota bacterium; assembly: GCA_012031775.1. Taxonomy (GTDB): domain Bacteria; phylum Chloroflexota; class Chloroflexia; order Chloroflexales; family Chloroflexaceae; genus JAAUTF01. Next base: position 2,770 of record JAAUTF010000449.1, read on the forward strand.
AGTCGATACACCACTCGCCCTGCGCGCCGACGCCCTCGGCGATCGCTCGGCACTGCTCGGACGTCACATCGACCATACGGCGTGCGTGGAATGCAGCGCCAGCTGGGTCGGCTACGCTTGTGCGATACGCGCGAAAGCCGGCCTCGACACAGGCGCGTGCGGTGCTTGCCTGGTCGCCTTGCCAGGGAAAGGCTGTGCTGTAGCATTCGATATGATCGCGGGCGAGGCCGCCGAGCAGTTCGTAGACCGGCACACCCAGCGCCTTGCCTTTAATGTCCCAGAGCGCCAGATCGAGCGCGCCGATCGCGTGCAATTTCTCGCGTCCGGCGGGGTAGAAGAAGCCCCGGTAGAGCAGCTGCCACAGATGCTGAATACGGTGCGGGTCTGCGCCGATCAGCATGGCGGCGCACTGGGCGACGGTATCGGGCGAGCCGCCCTCGCCGATCCCGGTGATGCCTGCATCTGTCTCTACCAGCACCACCATGTCGCTCTGGCTCAAACTCGGATTGTGTCGTTCGGGGCGGTAGCAGCGGATACGTGTGATGTTCATAGTGTCCTTTGCTTGTGGTGAGGTTGTAACAGAGAAGCGTAGCGCGCACGCGCTGCGCTCCTACACTACGCGGTTACCGTTTCGTGATCAATTTGCAATCTTGAGCCATACTGCATCTATGGTATCATGCTGGATACGCCAACCATTTTATAATAACGTAAACGGATATGCTAGATATACCTATGGCTCCCGATTATCGTGCAGCGCTTGAGGCTGTTGCGCTTTTCGATGCAAGCGCTGCCGGTCGGCTGATCATGCGCGACCGTGACCGCGCTGCGCTGTTGCACCGGCTTTCGACGAACCAGATCGAGAAGCTCGCTGCTGGCGATGGCACGCAGACGGTGCTGACAACGCCGATCGGGCGTATCATCGACGTGCTCACCGTTCATGTGTTGCCCGATGAAGAAGCCCTGCTGCTTATCACCAGCCCGGTTCAGCGCGAGCCGGTCTATAAACATCTACGCAAAAATATTTTCTTCAACGATAAGGTGAAGGTCGAGGATGTCAGCGAACGCTTTGCTGAGCTGCATCTGTATGGGCCGCAGGTATGGCAGGTGCTTGATGTGCTTGGCCTGGTGCAAGAACCCAGAACCCAGAACCCAGAACCCAGAACGTTAAGCGAACTATCGCTGTTCTCGATTCAGCGCGTCACCCATGCCGGGGTCGCGCTGTATGTTGCGCCGATCAAGGGCTTCACAGGGCAGGCTGTGGCACTCTATGTGCCTATGGATCAGAAAGCCGGTCTTTGCGCGGCGCTGCTGGCGGCGGGTGCAACTGAGCTATCAGCAGCCAGCTACGAAATCTTGCGGGTCGAGGCTGGTTTCGGCAGCTATGGGCACGAGCTGTCGTTAGAATACATTCCGCTTGAAACCGGGCTTTGGGAGGCGATCAGCTTCGATAAAGGGTGTTATGTCGGCCAGGAGATTATCGCCCGTATGGAGAGCCGCAACCGGATGGCAAAGATGCTGCGTGGCGTACGCGTGCGTAGCGGCGGCGTGCTGACGCCGGGCGAGTTGCGTGGCGAGGGCAAAGATGCAGGCCTGGTTACCAGCGTGGCCGACTCGCCGCGCTTTGGTACTATCGGCCTGGCCTATGTGCGCACCGCCTTTGCCGCAGCCGGGACAATGCTTATTCGAGTCGATAGTGAACAGTCAGTCGAAGTCTTTGAACTGCCGTTCCGCTAAAGCGTTTTATGCCTCGTACCATTAATCGGCGCGTGCAGCTCGGCGTCGAGCTTCAACATCAGCGCAATCTGCTGCGTCAGCAGCGTGCGCTCGATCGGCGTGTGCTAGAGACGATCTACACAATCAGCTTGGCCTGTCGTGCGCGCCCCTCGCTCGAAGAAATTTTTAGCATTATCTATCGGGAGCTTACAAAGCTCTTCGACTTCGACGCCTGTTTTTTGGCGCTCTGCGACGAGACAACGACCGATCGTTTCAGCGCTGCACTGCTGGTGGACGAGGGCTATCTTGAGTTTGCGCCGAATAGCTTTTATGGGCCGATCACCGGCGAGATCGTGCGCAAGCGCGAGCCGCGCCTCTTTCGTGATCTTGTGGCCGAGCGTACCGATCGCCCGGCGTCGGAGACAATGTTCGGCAACGTCGAGAAGCGCTCGCGCTCCTGGTTAGGTGTGCCGCTGATGGTTGGCACCGACGCGGTCGGTGTGATCTCGCTGCAGAGCTACCGCGTCGGCGTATACGACGAGCGTGTGCTCGACCTTTTGCAGCGCATCGCGAATGTCATCGGTGTGGCGCTCGAGAACGTGAGCCTGATCGACAAGCAGCGCCAGTTGAGTCAGGCGCTCTCGGCGCAGGTGGTCGCGCGCACCGAGGAGCTCGATGCGCTCAGCCAGATCGCCTCGCTTATGGTGTTGCGCCGCCCACTTGCCGAGGTCTTCGACCGCGCGCTCCAGGTCATCCTGGGCCTGTTTCGGCTCGATGGCGGCAATGTGCGCCTGCTCAACGCCGAGCGCGATCAGCTGGTGTTGATG
>JAAUTF010000450.1 GCA_012031775.1 Candidatus Altimarinota bacterium
CTCCGGCGCGGCCAGGCCCAACGCTAGCGCTCCGCCAAGCACCCCGGTACCGCCCGTCACCACCGCCACCTGACCGTGCAGGCTGAACAGATCGTCGAGAAAGCTCATCGGGCCTACTCCATCTCCTGACGTTTCGGCGTACTATAGATAGGATAAAAGTGCCCGTATTCGACGGCAGAGCCGCTCAACACTGGCACCAACACGCGCTGTTTTGTACCCTGGCCGAAACGTGAATTCTCGCATTATAGACAGACCCGATCTGGCTGTCAATCAACCGTGGTTGTTAAACTGCTGTTGCTGGGCAGCGGCGCTTTCTTTGTTTTAAGCGCCGCTGCTGCCGCGACGTATTCGGCCATCGAACCCATGACGATGGCGTCCTAATAGCGTTTTGCCCAACGGCGTTAATCTGGGGCTTGAAACTGCGTCGTTTTTGTGATATGTATCACAATATTACTCTTCAGCGACGCGGAGGGCACCATGGCCGATCCGATCTATGTCGAGATCTACATCCACGGCCTGTTGGATGATCTTTGGCAGAAGACCCAACAGCCGGCACTGCATCAGCGCTGGGATTTACGTTTCAGCAGCATCGACTATCTGCCGCGCCCCGATCCATCTGCGCCGCAGCGCTTCCGCTACCGCACGCACATCGGCTTCGGCCTGGCCATCAGCGGCGAGGGCGAGACAACGGCAACGCGCGCAGGCCCCAACGGGCGGCGCACCTCGGCGCTCACCTTCTGGTCGCATCACCCGTTCTCGCTGATCGAGCGCGGTTCCGGTTATTGGCAGTACACGCCAACAGAAGCAGGCATCCGCTTTGTCACGCGCTACGACTACAAGGTGCGTTTTGGCGCTGCCGGGCGCGTGCTCGACCAACTGCTGTTTCGCCCGCTGATGGGCTGGGCCACGGCATGGAGCTTCGATCGCCTGCGGCTCTGGATCGAGCGCGGCGTCGCGCCTGAAGATTGGCTCGCTTACGCTCTGCGCACAGGCGACGTACGGCTCGTGCCGCGTGTCCGGCGCTGCCGCCGCCAGCCCGGAGGTGCGACATGACTTCGATCTACCAGCAGTTGCTCGGGACAGATTTCGCACGGCTCCACCCGCAGATCCAGCGCCGTTTCGGCTTCAGCAGCGCCGATGGCGTCGCCTGCATTGGGCGCGGTGTGATGCACGAGGTCTGGCACGGCGCGCCCTACACCCTGCCCTTTCTCTATGTCGGCACCTGGCGCCGCATCATGTTTCCCGAGCAGGGGCGCGCCATCCCCTTCACGATCGAGAACTACGCCTATGTCGATCGCTACGGGCGCGAGACGATAACCTGGCTGCGCACCTTTCAAACGCAGCGTCAGCGCCGCTTCGATGCGTATATGATTCTCGACCAGGAACGCCAATGCGTTGTGGATTACCTGGGCACGCACCAGCATCTGGCCGTCGACGTAGATCTCACGGTCGACAAACGGGGAGGCATACGCTTACGCTCTGGCGAGCAGCGCTTTTATGAAGGGATAATCGGCTTTCGTTTTCCGCTCTTCTTTTCGGGCATCGCCGATGTCTGCGAGTGGTACGACGAAGATCAGGGGAGATTCCGCATCGAAGTATGTGTATCGAACCGCCGCTGGGGGCCGCTTTTCGGCTACCACGGCAGCTTCAGCGCCCACTGGCTGAGCGTGCAACCTGGCAGCGTGCCCGCCAACGCCCGACCGCAGCGCGAGGAACGGCGCGGCTGAAGTTTACGCTGCCGAACAAGTGGTATCAACAGAATCAAAAACGCAGTACCCTTGAGCAAGATACCGCGTTGGAACGCTGGCGGGGCTGGCCCGATTCGAACGGGCGACCATCGACTTAGAAGATATACCGCCCCCTGGGAACTTGACGGCAAAAGCATCACATTCCGCGTCCTAACGCCAAATGCGCGTTTACACACTCATGAGACGCGGCACATTGCGGAAATTGCGGAAACTGATACAGTCCGCAATAGAGTCCATGCCCTGTACGCCGCCCTCCTACCTGCAATCCCCCAGCGCGCCGCGCTGATGAATGGCCCCAACCACGATCGGAAGTACTCCGATCGTGATTGGGGCCATTCCTTTGCCACTGACAACACTGGCCGATCTTCTCCACGACAATCAAGCCTACACTTTCACCGTGCCGGGTCGGACGGCTGCGCGTTGGCCAGTGTGCGCAACACCATATCGCCTACGAAACCCCATAAACACTTTACAATTTGATATTAGTATCACACTCCACATACAGCATATCAATGGGATAAATCTTGACAATATCCAATAGTAATTTTTTCAATTTGCATAGTATAATGTTGATACGGTCATGCAGTAACGAAAAAGAAGCAGGAGTATCACATGTCGCAAGAGCGAACTTTCACGATGAAGCTTGACGCGCGCGGACGGCAAAACTTGGAGATTATCGCCCACGAGGATGGACGTAGCGCAGCAGAGGTGATCAGGCGGCTACTAGCCAGAGAAGCGCATCATGCGGCTTGGAGATTTCGCAAGAATACCGCCGCGAAGTTGCGCAGTCGGCACAGGTTGGACGGTCGTAGGATTTTACAGCTTACAAAAACGCAAAGCGCCAGTCGGCCAACTGGCGCAGGGTCAAAAGTAATGATGATGGAACACCCTGACATCATAATAGCACAATCGTTTGACCCTGCGCAAGTTTTTGCCACTGGCCATGAGCTGCAAAAAGCAGCAAGGAGACTTGCAGTAACAGACAAGAGTACCGCCGCTCGCGTTCTGGCTGAACTCGAAAAGCACGATCTCAAAGAAGTGAAGCCGGGCGCGTATCGTTGCAACTCTCCGCTGCGACCGGGCAGCAATTCGCATGCTTTTGCTGTGCTTATCGACGGCCCTGAGCATGGCAGATTCTATGATCACGTCTCCTGCGAAGGTGGCAGCTTGTACCAGCTGGCCGAAGCGCTTGGCGTGTCGGCACGACAAAACAGCGCACGGCGTACGAACGAGACAACGTATACGTACACTGATGAACACAACACAGCGCTGTACGTCAAAGTACGCTACTACCGCGCTGGAAGTAAGCAGTTTTGTTATCGACAACCAAATGGCACCAAAGGGCGCGGGCAAGCTCCGCTTGTCCCGTACCGCCTACCGGATGTTGTACGCGCGATCAAGTCGGGTGAACGCATCTACATCGTCGAGGGAGAGAAAGATGCCGATACTCTGCGCATGTACGGGCTGACTGCTACGACAAACCCAGACGGCGCAGGAAAGTGGAAGTCGGAGCTAACATCACATTTTACGAATGCGTATGTTGTTCTGATACCGGACAATGATGAGCCAGGTGAGCGTCACGTTGCCCAGGTGAGCGCTGCACTTGCACCAGTGTGCGCCGAGCAGCGCATTGTACACCTGCCTGACTTGCTGCCGAAGGGAGATATATCAGATTGGCTGCAAGCTGGCCACACAATTGAAGAATTTCATGCGATCGTGCAAGCTACACCCGTCACGTTTGCGCCACCCCGCGTGCGACGCACGAGCAAGGCCGCTGCGCGGCTGAACGCAGAAAGCGACGAGAGCGATAGTGACGAGAGCAATAGTGACGAGAGCGATAGTGGAGATGCAAAGCAGACGCAAAGCGAGCGGCTTATCCGCATGCTTGCACACTGGGGCTACACCTTCGCGCTCGATGATACAACTGACACAATCACTGTCAGCGGTAAACCAATTGACGATTTTGTCGAAGCAGAAATACGCACAAAGTTGCGCGACAAGGGTCTATGGGGCTATCTCGATCTCGCAGCTGATGCTATCAAAGTCGCAGCAAACAAGAACCGCTTTCATCCCGTGCGCGACTACTTGAACAGCCTGGCGTGGAACAAGCAAGACCACATCGAGCGCTTGGCCAGCTACTTTTATCATGATATGCCCGTGGTGCAGTACGGTGACACGCACGCGCTTGATCCGATCCAGGCTTATTTGAAGCGCTTTCTTATTGGAGCAGTAGCGAAAGCGTTTGCGACCGACCAGGCGCTTGTCCTGGTGCTTGCTGGGCCCAGCGGTATCGGGAAAAGTAACTTCGCTCGCTGGCTCTGCTCACCTCTACCGCAGCTGTTCCACGAAGGCTCGATCCAGCCCGATAACCGCGATGCAGTACTGCGTCTCGCCAAAGCCTGGATATGGGAGATCGGCGAACTCGATGGCACCACGCGCCGCGCCGATGATGCGGCGCTCAAGGCGTTTCTTACGCGCCGGGAAGTGCAAGAGCGCAAAGCGTACAATCGCCACGACACCGTAAAGCCTGCCCTCGCGTCCTTCGTTGGCACGGTGAACCCGCACAATCGCGGCTTTCTTCGCGATGCAGACGATCGGCGCTTTCTGGTGCTCAATATCGATCGCATCGACTGGAATTATCAGCAAGTAGTAAACATTAACCAGGTCTGGGCGCAAGCAGTGGCTCTCTTCCGCGCTGGCGAAACGGGACGCCTGCACGAAGCGGAGCGGCAGTACCAAAAAACTGCGAATGTCGAGCACCGCCAACCAAATGTTTTGCAAGACTACATCGAAGAGCACTACGTTATCACCGCCAACCCGAGTCACTTCGAAACGACCGTCAATATTATCAAAACGCTTCGCGATCGAGATGCGCCGCTGGCGACAACCGAGCGAGGCGCATCAATGGAGCTGGCCGGCGCGATGCAAAACCTAACTGATCGGGGCGTACGCAAACACCGCGAACCAGGCACCGGCAAGACCGGCTACCGGGGTCTGATTAAAAAATAGCATGCAGACCTATGCAGACCTTGCAGACCTATTTACTTAAACGAGAAATAAGCACTGCTACTGGTACAGACAGCTGCAAGGGGAGCTTATTTCTAAGTTAAAGAAAAAGGTCTGCAAGGTCTGCATAGGTCTGCATGCACAGAAAGGAGCAACATCATGAAATCTTGCGCCACGCAGCCCACGACCGTACCCGCCGTTACCCTGGAAGAGGTTCGCAAAGTTGCACAATTTGCTTACGATGAGATGCAAAATCTGTGCGCTTGCCAGATACAGCAACTTCTCGCTATTGGTGAGGGAAGCATGCCGGAGTTTGTTTCCTTTTCGGTTGAAGAGTTTATGGAGACGTATCTCTATAATCCCCATCTTTTCATCGGTGCTCAGTACCGGATGCGAACCGTTGAAGAGCTGCGTCGCACGGGAAAACTTCCGTGCCACACAAAGAAGGTGTCTTGTAGCTAACAAACATCAAGGAGCACACTTGCTGGTGGCCGATGACCTTACCACCGGCGACGATCAGCCCGCCCTGCTGCTCCTGGCTGCCGTGTGC
>JAAUTF010000451.1 GCA_012031775.1 Candidatus Altimarinota bacterium
ACAGCATCGCCGAGTTGCGACCAAAGAGGACGATCGCCAACGCGTACACCGAGTGCGACCAAAGAGCCACGGGGCGGTTCAAGCACGGTTGACGCGAGCGCAACCAAGGTCGATGCGCGCACATTAGCGGCGATTCGTCTCTCGGAATTTCTTCCCGCACCGCGTGAACGCTTTGCTCAGGAGTGGGTCGAGCTGCAAAACACGTCCGATAATACAATAGAGCTAGGTGGCTGGCAGCTCGATGATGCAGAGGGAGGGAGCAGCCCGATTGTGCTCACAGCAGACCAGCGGGTTGCCGCGAACAACTTCCTGCTGATCGAGCTGAGCAAGGCACTATTGAACAACGACGGCGATACACTGCGTTTGCTAGCACCGGATGGCACAGTTGTCGACGAGGTCGTGATTGACGCGAGTCGCCCAGACCACAGCTTTAGCCTGATCGAAGGCGTGTGGGACGATAACGCTGAACCATCGCCAGGGAATCCTAACAACATGCCGCCAGCTAACCTCGAAGCCGAAGAGGCAGCCTCACCCGCTGAAAAATCCGAGAACCTACCATCGAGCATGGCACCTGTTGAGCAGTCTGGTGTAGTGACAGCGAACGTCTCCGAGGTAGGAGCACCTTCGGTGTTCTTACCGACAAACATCATGTTACCGCCAACAAGTGCTGAAGCGCTCTATGAAGCTCAGGTGGGGCAGGCCTACTTGTTCGCGCCCTCGATAACAGCGCTGCCAGTGGTTGCAGCTGAGCTCAGCGTCGCAGTAGATCAGCAGCCGGTAACAGCGGGTGAAGACGCGTGGCCGACGACCCTGGGTGGAGGGCTTTTACTTATCGCAGCCATATTGTTCTGGGTAGGTCGTCGCGCATCAGGGGAGGACGAAGCCGACGACGCGAGCGCGTAGCTGCGCACTAGCGGTGGTAGGATCCTGGGTAAAGCTGACTGCGCCTTCATGGCGTTGGCGCGCGCGATCAAGTCGATATGGAGGTGAGCGCTCTCGTAACTGCCGTCGGCGCGCAGATCAACCAGCACCTCGACATTTTCGGCAGCGCTACCGCCTTCGTTAACGATTGTCACGGGGATAAGGTACAGCTCGTCGACGACGCTCGCCGCGCCAAGCTCGATCGTCAGGCGCGGGGGAACATCGCCCTGCGTGAGCCCTGCGTACACCAAGTAGCCAAGGGTAGCAAGCGACAGCAGCAGACCAAGCGCAAAGACGCTCCACTCAAGCCCATTTTTGTGTGGCAGGTTCATCGAATGAGCAGCCTGCCCGCTGCGGCACCGAGGGCAGCGGGCAGGCTAAGCACCAGCGTCTGGGAAATAATGGCGTAGGCCTGCTGGCCCGCGAACCGCTGGAAAAACCAGAGCAAGGCAAAAGCAACACAAAGCGCTTCGGCGTAGACCATAGTAATAGTGCGTACAAACAGTAAGGCGCTGCGCGCTTGATGATAAGGCTGACTACGCATAAAATCGCTGAAGAAGAGCACCATAGCCGTTAGTAAGAGCGCCACAATCGCTATCGCCAGCAGATGCCACGGCGAAACTTGGGCAGCGATCAACGCGATCTCCTCAGTTGGTGCGACATTCATAGCGACAATAAAGGCACCACAAATGCCGAGTGTGAGCTGCTCTAACATGCCGGGCAGGGCTTCGTCGCGCGCTTGCAAATCGGACGAGGCATCTTCTTCAATACCGAGCTGTGCGGTGCCGATCGACACACCAACGGCGATCATCAGCCCTTCGACGATAGTACGCCCAACAATATCGAGGACGGAGAGGTCGCCGTGGATTGCACCGATCATCCACAGCAACAGGGCGGCGAGCAGTAGCCCTAAGCCCAGTTCCTCGACCGAGTCGATGAGCACCTCGATCCAGCTCGCATCTTTGTGGAGCCCAGAGAAGCGGTTGTAGCCGAGCAGCAACGTAGTAATGAAGCCAAGGGCAAGCGCGAGTCGCTCTGGTGTAAAGATAATGCCGGTATCCCACATCTCCTGGGTGTAAAGGAGCGGTAAACTGAACAGCAGCCCGCCTGCGATGCCGCGACCATACTCTTTGAGCGAGTCGGCGATTGTTGGGTTTACAGTGCTCGACATAAGACCAGCTTCTTAAGTAACGGGTGGCGTACTTGGTAGTGCAACTGCAAGCGCGTGTACTCGTACGCTGAAGCGTACGTCCGCCTGTGGCGGACGCCTGATGGTGGCATACCGGGAAACGACCTGCTGCGGTGCGGTACTAGGGCGCTCAATCTGGGTGAAGCCTCTCGCTTGCAGCAAGTTCGGTGCCGAGCAAAGCGAAGTAACGAATGATCATGGTGATGCCACGGTAGAAGATCGGCAAGTGGAGCTTCTCATTCGGCGCGTGGATGTTATCGTCGGGCAGACCGAGGCCAATCATTACAATTGGAACTGGATGGCCATTTTGGCGCAGCTGCTGCTGAAATTCAGCGAGGATAGGCAAACTGCCACCGCCGCGCATATAGAGCGGCGTTGCACCAAAGGTTAAGCGGTAGGCTTCTTCAGCAAGTTGCACCGCCAGATGCTGATAGTTGATGATCGTGGGCTGCGAGCTATCGAGGGCGCGCAGCATTGCGTGGGCTGAAGGCGGTGTAACCGACTGAATATGTGCATCTAGCAAGGCGAAAAGATCGTGGGAGTCTTGGTCTGGCACGGTGCGCATGCTGATCTTGGCCACTGCGACAGCGGGAATAACGGTTTTACTGCCTGCGCCGATAAAACCGCCACGGATGCCATGCACATCGAGCGTCGGGCGTACGCTCATACGCTCGGCAACGCTATACTCCGCCTCACCGATTAAGGCTGAGGCACCGGTGAGGGCGAGCACAACAGCCTCGTTCGCTAAACCTCCATTAATTAGCGCTCGCTCATCGGTGCTCAGCTCGCGCACGCGATCGTAGAAACCGGGCACGGCGATCTTGCCGTGCTGGTCGGTGAGCGTAGCGATGATCTGGCAGATGACATTGAAGGCATTGGGGGCGACACCGCCGAAGGTTCCCGAGTGCAGATCGTGTGGCAGGGTGCGCACTTCGAGTTCGGTATAAAGATTGCCGCGCACGCCGTACATCAAAATGCCCACTTCCGGTGTCGCCATCGGATGGTCGGCGATCAAAATTGTATCGCAGGCGAGCTGAGTGGCGCGCTCGGCGACGATCAGTGGGAGGTTCGTGCTGGTAACTTCCTCCTCGCCCTCCGCTAGTACCTTGATGTTGACCGGAATCCGACCGGCGCTTTGTAGGTAGCAGGCGACCGCCGCGAGCAGGGCAAAGAACGGGCCTTTGTCGTCGGCGGCACCGCGTGCATACAAATCATCGCCGATGACGGTGGGCGAGAATGGCGACGTGCGCCATTCGTTGTCGGGGTCAGTCGGCTGTACATCGTAATGGCCGTAAATTAGTACAGTCGGAGCAGACGGGTCGGCACCAAGCCACTCGGCGTATACTGCGGGATGGCCGGTGGTCTCGATCAGCTCGACGCGGCTCATTCCGATGTTTTGTAGGTAGTTACGAACCCATTCAGCCGCCCGACGTACAGCGGGCTTGTGCTCGGGCAGCGTGCTAACACTCGGGATGCATAGCAACTCCATCAATTGCTCTATGTGCAGTTGCTGATGCTCACTGGCGTAGGCAAGAGCTTGATCGCGCATAAAAAGCTCCACTCTATGAACTACAGAGCGCGTTAAGACGCAAAGGTATCGGGGAATGAGCGGCTTGCGCAGAGGCTAGTGCAATGCACTAAGCCCCACCGATGCCAGCTCGGCGTAACTTTTGGCCTTGCTCAAACGGTGTAATAGGCATCATACCATTAGTCGGGCGCGATGTGGGCGGCTCCAGACATAGAGAACAAAAGAACGACACCTTAGCAGGAGGGGCCATGCTAGCGAAAGTATACAGTTGTGCGGTCGTCGGCCTCGACGGCGAACTGGTTGAGGTTGAGGTCGACATTGCGCAGGGCCTGCCGTCGTTCACAGTGGTGGGCCTGGGCGATATGGCGGTTCAGGAGGCGCGCGAGCGGGTACGCTCAGCGATTCGCAACTCGGGGCCAAGTTTTCCGCTGAAGCGACTGACAGTGAACTTGGCACCGGGCGACTTGCGCAAAGTTGGAGCTTCTTATGATCTACCGATCGCGCTGGGCATTCTGCTGGCATCTGAACAGATCGCAGCCGACCTGAGCCGCACGGCGCTGATCGGCGAACTGGGGCTCGACGGCAGCCTGCGCCACTGCGACGGCGTGCTGTCGATGGCGGCGGTGCGCGCAAGCATGGCATTGAAACGCTCTATCTCCCGGCGGAAGACGCGCCGGAGGCAGCGCTAATCGGTGGGCTGCGGGTAGTGCCGGTTAAAACGTTGGCCGAGCTGATCGCGCATCTGGGCGCGCGCACAGCATACCGCCGTACATGGCCACCTCGACGCTAACGGTAGAAGAGCCGAGCTTCAGCGTGGATTTTCAAGAGGTACGTGGGCAAGAGCACGTCAAGCGCGCGCTGGAAGTGGCCGCAGCGGGTGGGCATAACGTTATTCTCGGTGGCACACCGGGCTCGGGCAAAACCATGATGGCGCGCGCGCTGGTCTCCATTTTGCCGCCTGTTCGAGCCTCGACGAAGCGCTGGAGGTGACCAAGATCTACAGCGTTGCCGGGCAGCTACCGCAGGAGACGCCGCTGATCCGGCGGCGGCCGTTCTGCGCGCCGCATCACACAACCTCGCAGGCCGGGCTGACGGGCGGCGGTGGCAGCCGCATTCGCCCCGGTATGATCTCGCTGGCGCACCGCGGTGTACTCTTTCTCGATGAGCTGCCGGAATTCGGCCAGAAGCTGGAAATCCTGCGCCAGCCGCTGGAAGACCGCGTCGTCACGTTGAGCCGCGCGGTGGGCAGCATCACCTACCCGGCATCGTTTATGCTGATTGCTGCGCAGAATCCCTGTCCATGCGGCTGGCATGGCGACGCAGAGCGCCAGTGTACATGCAGCCCGGCGCTGGTGACGCGCTATCAGAAGAAGGTGAGCGGGCCGCTGCTCGATCGTATCGACATTCATGTCGAGGTACCGCGTGTGCAGTACGAGAAACTGAGCGGCGCGCGGCTGGTGCAGACCGCGTCGCACGTCCACGCGCGCAGCAGCACGTCGTATTCGGCGTTTCGGTCGGGCGCCTGCACGCGCAGACGATCGACCGCATAAGCACGCGGAAGCCAACGGCCTGTCGGCAGATTGCCCGGATGATGCCGAGGGCGCCGATCACGGTTTCGGACTGCGTGACTCGATCGCGCACGATCACCTTCTATGTGATAATTTTC
>JAAUTF010000452.1 GCA_012031775.1 Candidatus Altimarinota bacterium
ACCGCGAGCAGAAAGCCCTCGGCGCGGCGGAAGCTGCGATATTCGCTCGGCGTGAGCAGGCCGATATCGACCAGTTCGGCCGCGCTCTCGACCCGGTGGACATATTTGCCGATCCAGTAGAGCGTGTGGAGGTCGCGCAGGCCCCCCTTGTCCGTCCTTGACGTTGGGCTCGACGACATAGCGGCTGTGCGCTATCAAACCCTGGGCGACGGCTAGCACTGGTTCGACACAGGGGAAGTCGAAAGCGGCATCGGTGAAGCGCGAGCGGATCATCAGCTGTGCATTATGGCCGCCCGCCTCGCCGTAGCGCTGCTCCATTGCACGTACATAGTGCTGGATGTTGTGCTGCACGTTTGCCGCATACCAGAGCATAAAATGGTGCAAGACGAGATCGTGCAACACCACAATGCCCGGCACACGCTGAGCCACCCGCCAGATCTGAGCGTGAACCGGGCTGTTACCAATGTGGTAAAGGATCGCGTCGAAGGGGCGATGGCGCTGCATTCGCTCGATCCGCCGCAACGGTAGTACTTCAAGATGCCGCGCCATGTCAGCATTGGTCGGGCGCAGTGTATCGTCGACAAAGAGCGTGATATCGGCATACTGCCCTAGAAAGGGCAGCAGCTCTTCGCTGTAATCCGATATCCCCGAGGGCGCCGGGTTCACCGGCGAGCAATACGCAATACGTGGCGGCTTCATAACCCGATTGTAGCATAGGACAGGATTCAGGATTCAGAAGTGCTACACCTCTCGCAATCTCTAACCGCTAACCTGGAACCTACCTGTACACATTGCACAATAAATTTGACAGTGGAATGGTGGTAGCGTATAATCTACTATTAATCAGGTAACTTATTTTCATTTCTCTGAACGAACCACGCAGTACGGCACCTCAACGATCGAGGCGACCGCGTCGGTTTGTATCCGCGATGGCGCTCAGCGACGACGCATCGTGGCTCGGTACCTGTACCCCATTACGCGCGACTTCTACCATAGCGGCGCTGAATGCCGGGCCTTCCATCCGAGAAGTGCTCGGTGCTTTCTGTACGCCGCGTTACGACGGGACAACGACGCTCGCCCTGCCGCATTGCTGCGGTATTGTGGCGGGCGTTTGTGATTATTGGCTGGAGTTGGAGGACGATAGTGAACCACACCCGAGCGCCTGAGCTGTTGCATTCTGGTTTGTACGATCCGCGCTTTGAGCATGATGGCTGCGGTATCGGCTTTGTGGCGCGTATCGATGGGCAGGCGAGCCACGAGATTCTCGCGCTCGCCCTGGCTGCGCTCGGCAATCTTGAGCATCGCGGGGCCGTTTGCCGATGATGCACGCACTGGGGACGGTGCCGGTGTGCTGACGCAGATCCCGCAGGCTCTCTTGCGGCGCGAATTGCACGCGCTCGCTGTGGATGCGGCAGCTGCCCAGCTTGCGCTCGGTATGCTCTTTCTGCCCACAGATGGCCCGGCGCGGCTGCAGGCCGAACAGATTATCGCCGAGGAACTTGCGGTGCGTGGCTTCCGCGCACTTGCATGGCGCGATGTGCCCTTCACCGCCGATGCTCTCGGCCAGCGCGCTCTGGCGGCTATGCCGCGTATCCGGCAGGTGATAGCCGCTTGCCCCGCGACAGACGACGATGGTGCGCACGAGCGCGCGCTCTATCTGGCCCGCAAGGCCATGGAGCAGCGCTTTGTTGCAGCTGAGAACAGCGCCTATATTCCGTCGCTCTCCTCTCGCACCGTTGTTTATAAAGGGCTGATGCTCGGCTCGCATCTCGGCGATTTCTACCCCGACCTGCGCGACCCTGCGTTTAGTACTGCGATCGCAGTCTATCATCAACGCTACTCTACCAACACCTTCCCCACCTGGGACCGTGCGCAGCCCTTTCGTATGCTCTCGCACAACGGCGAAATCAATACGATCCAGGGCAACGCCAACTGGATGCGCGCCCGCGAGCACGAGTTGTTCCTGCCCGCCACCGACGACGCCTCGCTGCGCCCCGTCTGTGCTCCCAATGGCAGCGACTCAGCCATGCTCGATAACGCGCTTGAACTGCTCGTTATCGGCGGGCGCGATATTCGCCACGCAATGGCCATGCTGGTGCCCGAGGCGTGGGAGAAGATCAAGGATATGCCGCCCGCGCTTAAGGCCTTCTATCGTTATCACGCCTGTATGATGGAGCCCTGGGATGGCCCGGCAGCGCTGACATTTTCTGATGGGCGTGTAGTTGGCACCGCGCTCGACCGCAATGGTCTGCGTCCTGCACGCTATATCGTCACCGACGACGGCCTGGTGATCAGCGGCAGCGAGGTTGGCGCGGTGCCGCTCGCTGAGGCGCGCATCGTGCATAAAGGCAAGCTCGGCCCCGGCCAGATGCTCGCCGTCGATACGATCGCTGGGCGCTTCTATACCGACGAAGATATCAAGGGGGCGCTTGCACAGCAGCAGCCCTACCAGCTGTGGATCGATCAGCACTTGCAAGGGCTGCACGCAGAGAGCGGGCGGATGCCTCACGCGGTGGGCTCTGCTGACGATGGCTCACCTTCAACCCGCAACCTTCAGCCGCTACAAATGGCTTTCGGCTACACCTCGGAGGAGCTGAATGTCGTGCTGAAGCCGATGCTCAGCACCGGCCAGGAGCCGGTTGGCTCGATGGGCGATGATACGCCACCGGCTGTGTTTTCACAGATCGAACTGGGCCGCCCGCTCTTCCATTTCTTTAAACAGCGTTTTGCTGAGGTGACAAACCCACCGATCGACTCGCTGCGCGAAGAGGCGGTGATGTCGCTTAGCGTGGGCCTCGGGCGACGGCGGAATATGTTTGCCGAGACGCCCGAGCACGCGCATCTGCTGCAGCTCACCTCGCCGGTGCTCAGCGATGCGCGTCTGGCCGCGATTCGTGCCAATGGCGACCCCGAACTTCGGGTCGCAACCGTGTCTGCCCTGCTTCCTACCAGGGCGCTCCACGATACTGATGCCTTAGCGGTAGCGCTCAACGCACTCTGCGAGCAGGCCGAAGCCGCCGTGCGGGCCGGGGCGTCGATCTTAATCGTCAGCGACCGCGGTGTCGATGATGCACACGCCCCGATCCCGATCTTACTGGCCGCAGCTACTGTCCACCATCATATGATCCGCAGCGGTTGCCGCACGCGATCTAGCCTGCTCGTCGAGAGCGGCGAGGTGCGAGAGGTGCATCATCTGGCTTGCCTGATCGGCTTCGGCGTCGAGGCCGTTAATCCTTACCTCGCGCTTGCTACGGTACGCCAGATCGCCACCGAGCGCGATGCCGTTAAGGAGCGTAGCGCAGGGCGCGAGAACGGCAGCACAGCGCGCCCCGAGCACGATCAGCGCGCGCTCTCGCTGGCCGAAGAGGCCGAGCACCACTTCATCCATGCATTGGAGAAGGGCGTGCTCAAAATTATGTCGAAGATGGGCATCAGCACGCTCGATAGCTACTGCGGGGCGCAGATTTTCGAGGCGATTGGGATCGACCAGTCGCTGATCGCTGCGTATTTCAGCGGTACGCCCTCACGCATCGGCGGTATCGGTCTTGCCAAACTCGCTCAAGATATCTTGGCGCGTCATACACGTGCTTTCCCGCTCGATGCAAGCGCTGCGCCTGTGCTGCCGCACCCCGGCTTCTACAAGTTTAAGAAAGACGGCGAATACCATGCCTTTAGCCCGGCGGTTGTCCACGCCCTGCATAAGGCTGTGCAAGGCCCGCATGCGCTCAACGGCGATAGCTACGGTCCGTCGTTGTCGGCTGAAGGTTACGCCGCTTATAAAGAGTATAGTGCGCTGGTGCAGGGCCGCCCGCCCACCGAGCCGCGCGATCTGCTCGATTTCAATACCACGCCGCAGCCGATCAGTATCGATGAGGTCGAGCCGATCGAGGCGATCTTGCGCCGCTTCAGCACCGCCGCGATGAGCCATGGCTCGACGAGCAGCGAAGCTCACGAAACGCTCTCGATCGCCATGAATCGCATCGGCGGTATGGCCAACAGCGGCGAGGGCGGCGAGGCGAGCGAGCGTTACCGCGACGAGCGCAACAGCAAGATTAAGCAGGTTGCCTCCGGGCGTTTTGGTGTCACGCCAGCCTACTTAATCAGCGCGAGCGAGCTTCAGATCAAAATGGCACAGGGCGCAAAGCCTGGCGAAGGCGGCCAGTTGCCCGGGCACAAAGTCAACGCCGAGATCGCCAGCATCCGTCATACGGTGCCCGGCGTCGCCTTGATCAGCCCGCCGCCACACCACGATATTTACAGTATCGAAGATCTGGCGCAGCTGATCTACGATCTCAAAGCGATCAACCCGAATGCGGCGGTCTCGGTGAAGCTGGTGGCGACCGCCGGGGTGGGCACTATCGCCGCCGGTGTTGCCAAGGGCCATGCCGACCTTATCCTTATCAGTGGCCATGCCGGTGGCACGGGTGCCTCGCCGCTCAGTAGTATCAAATATGCCGGTGTGCCCTGGGAGCTCGGCCTGGCCGAGACGCAGCAGACGCTTGTGCTCAACGGCCTGCGCGGGCGCGTGCGGCTGCGCGCCGATGGTGGCCTGAAGACCGGGCGCGATGTGGTGGTTGCTGCCTTGCTCGGGGCCGATGAGTTTAGCTTCGGAACGGCGGCGCTGGTTGCCGAGGGCTGTATTATGGCGCGCGCTGCCACGCCAATACCTGCCCGGTGGGCATCGCTACCCAGAAGCCCGAGCTGCGCGCCAAGTTCCCTGGTAAACCCGAGATGATTATGGCTTTCTTCCGCTATATTGCGCAGGAAGTACGTGAGCTTCTCGCCGCGCTAGGGCTGCGTTCGCTGGAGGAGGCCACGGGCCGCGCCGACCTGCTACGCCAACGCAGCAGCGGCCTTGCCGAGGCCGACTCGATCGATTTGAGTCCGATCCTTGCTGGTAGCGCCGTCGTTGGCAATCATGTGCTTCGCTACAGCGGTGGTAAGGCACCCTATGCGCTTCCCGAGAGCCTCAACGATCGTATCGTTCACGATGCCCGCCACGCACTCGCAGCACGCGGCCCTGTGCAACTCCACTACAGCATCCGTAATGGCGACCGCTCGGTGGGCGCGCGGTTGGCCGGTGCTATCGCGCAGATCTTTGGCGATAAGGGACTGCCGGCCGCTACTGTCCGTATCGCCTTCCACGGCAATGCGGGCCAGAGTTTTGGTGCCTTTAACGCTCCTGGTGTCGAACTCACGCTCACCGGCGATGCCAACGATTATGTCGGCAAAGGCATGGCTGGTGGCACGATCGTAGTGCATCCCGACCAGCAGGCGCGCTTTGCCTGGCACGAGAAC
>JAAUTF010000453.1 GCA_012031775.1 Candidatus Altimarinota bacterium
GTCCAGCGTGAGGAAAAATTGTCGACATCAATGTTGACAAACGGCGCACCATCCCCCCAATAAAAAATCAATCAGGCGGCGGCATAAGAGGTAATAAAGGAGTCCCGGCCATGGAATTGTTAGGGTAAAATTCCCCTGTCCAACTGGGGGCGGCACATTCTTCAACCACCGGTTGTTCATCCTGTGCTTGACCGGGCAGCGCTGCGATGAGCAACCCCACCACCAGCAGCGCCTTGCTCCAGCTCCAACCGCCCGGCTCGTAGCCGTGGCTGAAACAACAGCGACAGCGTGAACAACGAACCCGCCAGCGTCATCACGCTCGACAACGCCGCCGCCGCAAAGTTCACCCGGTACTCCAGCTCCACCGCCACCGACGCGTGCCAGAACCGACCAAGAGTCAACAGGTATCGGTGCATGCGGTTCCTTGGGAAAGGGGTCAGGGAGCAGGGATCAGGGTGCAGAAGGAAAGCATGGTGTCGTTTTGAGCATTCTTGTTGTGATCACTTTTCACGGAGCCCCTCAGGCCCGCTCCCTGACCCCTGCTCCCTGTTCCCTGGCCCCTGACCCCCTGACTCCCGTCCCACGCAAACCCGTTGAAGAGGTGGGGCGCGAGTAGCGCCGGCGGCGGCACATGGCGTCCGGCGGCGAGCAGCGCTTCGATGTAGTCGTAGAGGGCGACAATGAGCGGGCCGTCATCGAGCGAGTGGAACCAGTAGGGTCGCCCGTCGAGCATGAGCATTGCGACATTCGCGAGCGGACATGGCCCCAGACAGCCGCCCTGGTTCAGGTGAACCTGGTTGCGCAGCTTGCGCCGTTCCCATTCCTGGTGGTAGAGGTCGGTCGGCACGGGCAGGTAGCCGCGCTCGGTAATACCACAGCAGCATCCCGTGGCGCAGACGAACAGCATGCCGCGGCGCATGCCGGCATTGACCATACGCCCATCAATGCGTTGCACCATGTTGCGTTTCAGACGTGCGTCGCTCAAAACTCGATCCCTTTCTGCGCCTTGATACCCTGATCGCCGAAGGGGTGCTTGATCTCACGCATCTCCGTTACCAGGTCGGCGGCATCAATCAAGGCTTGCGGCGCATCACGGCCGGTGATGATTAGGTGGAGCAGCGGCGGCTTATGGGCCTGAATCCAGGCCACCACCTCGGCGGGATCAAGCCAGCCGAAGTGCAGCATATAGGTGAACTCATCGAGCAAAAAAAATATCGTAATCGCCCGAGACGATTCGCTCCTTGGCCGCCTCCCAGCCGTGCAGCGCCTTGGATTGCGTCTCGTCCAGATCGCGGCTCGTCCAGGTCCAGCCGTCGCCCATTGGAGTGAGCGTTACGCCCATGCGCTCCAGAGCGCGCAGTTCGCCATAGTTGGCGTTGGCATGCTTGAAGAATTGGATGCCGCCGACGCGCATGTCACGGCCCCAGGCCCGCGTCAGGATGCCGAGGGCGGCGGTCGTCTTGCCCTTGCCGTTGCCGGTATTGACGATCAGCAGGCCTTTCTGTTTGCGGTTGGCCCGCGCCGCCTTGCGCCGCGCCTCAGACTCGGGGCTGGAGCCCGGCTTGCCGCCGGTTGGCTCCGCCGGGTCAGAATCGGCATCGTCGCCGCTGTGATCGGGGGCATAGTCGGCAGCCTCGTTTGCCTCCGGGGCGTCGCTCTGCCGGTGGAAGATGTGCTCTTCGACCGGCCGGCCCTCCAGCAGATGCTCGCGAACGATCCGCTCCAGCAGCGCCGCATCGACGTGGTGGTACCAGATCCCATCAGGGTAGACGACGACGATCGGCCCGCCCGCGCAGACGCCCAGGCAACCGCTGAGCGTACACTTCACCCGCGCCGGATTGCGCAGTTTGGTCAGGCCGAGCGGTTGGGTCAGTTCACGGAAGCGCTGCTGAAGCGCCGCGGCTGCCTCCGGGTCGGCGCAGTCCCCGTGCTCACAAATCAGCAGGTGGCTGCCGTAGGGCCGCATAGAGGGTGCATGATTGTCACTCGTCATGTGCTCGTACCTTCGCTTTCCTCGTCCAGCCGATGAAAGATGTGCGCAGCGATTGGTTGCTGTTCACCCAGATGCACGTCGACGATCCGCTTCAGCAGCGCCTCGTCGACGTGGTGATACCAGATCCCCTCCGGATAGACAACCACCAGCGGCCCACCGTGGCATACGCCAAGACACGGGCTGGTGCCGCGTTTGACCCGGCAAGGATTCTCGTAGCGCCCCAGATCGCCCAGCCACTGAGCAAGACGGGCATAGAGCATAGGCGCCCGTCCCTCAGGGTCACAGTAGCGACCGGTGCAGATGAAAATGTGGCGTGCATAGCGGTTCATCAAAGGCGGTTCGGCCATTGGCATAGACCTCACAGAATTGCTGCTCGCGCCGGGAGCGACTCCGGCAGAAAGACGATATGCAGCCGCCCGGTGCGCGGGTGGGGTGCGACCTCGGCGCGCGACGCCGTAGACCCGTTCGATCAGCGCAGGCGTCAGCACCTCCTCGGGTGGGCCGCTGGCCACCAGCGCGCCCTCCTTCAACACGTACAGCCGGTCGGCATAGAGCGCCGCGAGGTTCAGGTCGTGCAGGGCGGCAATGGTGGTTACGCCCAGGCCACGCACGAGATCGAGCACCTCAAGCTGGTAACGGATGTCGAGATGGTTGGTGGGCTCGTCCAACACCAGAAAACGGGTTTGCTGGGCCAGGGCGCGGGCGACCAATACGCGCTGCTTCTCGCCGCCCGAGAGCGTCAGGAAGCTGCGATCGGCGAAGTCGAGCATGTTTACCGTTCGCAGCGCCGCTTCGACAATCTGCAGATCCACAGCGGTATCGCGTTCGAACAGCGCTTTGTGGGGAGCGCGACCCATAAACACCATCTCGCGCACGCTGAAATCGAACTCACCGCTGTGCTCCTGCAGCACTACGCCGATGCGTTGGGCCGCCTGCCGAGCGCTCAGACCCCAGACCTCATCGTTGTCCAGGTGGATCGTGCCGGCATCAGGCTGCAAGACGCGGTAGACACAACGCAGCAGCGAGGATTTACCGCTGCCGTTGGGGCCGATCAGCCCGACAAAGCTGCCCGGCGGACAATCCAGGCTCACCTCGCGCACAATCTGCGCCTCAGCAACGCCCCACGACAGATTGGCCACCTCTACCTTCATCTCTGCTCCCTTGATAGGGTCAGGGATTGAGGATCGGAGGTCAGGGGTCGGGGATCGGAAGCTGCCCCTTGCCCCCTGCCTCCTGCCTCCTGCCCCCTGACTACCTCCCGCTGCGCCGCATCAACCAGATGAAAAACGCGCGCCGAGCAGCGCGGTGATGATCCCGATCGGTAATTCCTGCGGCGCCACCACCACCCGCGCCAGCACGTCAACCCAGATCAGGAAGATCGCCCCGGCCAGCGCGGCCACCGGTAGCAACCGCCGGTGATCGGCGCCGACCAGCAGGCGCAGGATGTGCGGCAACATCAGACCAACGAAGCCGATGCCGCCGCTGACCGCCACCAACACGCCGGTCAGTAGCGCCGTGAGGGCAAATGTCTGCCGGCGGAATTGGCTGGTGTCTACGCCGAGGGTCGCCGCCGTCTCCTCGCCGACGCTCAAAGCGTTGAGCGAACGAGCCTGCACGGTGAGGTAGAGCGTGCCGAACAACAACGCGAGCGCGGGCAGGCCCAGGTAGTCCCAGCGCGCCCCGCCGAGGCTGCCCAGCATCCAGAAGATCACGCTCTTGACTTCCTCACCGTCGTCGGCGTTGTAGATCAAGAAGTTGGTCAGCGCGCTGAAGACGTACGAGACCGCTACCCCTGAGAGATGAGTCGCCCGGTGGTGAGCCGGCCGCCCTGCTGGGCCAGGACGAAGACCACGCCGAAGGCGAGCAGTGCGCCGAGAAAAGCCGCCATCGCGAGCGAGTAGATGCCAAACACACTGAAGCCGAGCAGGATCACCGCCACCGCCCCTAGCGACGCGCCCCGACGAGACGCCGAGCAGGTACGGGTCGGCCAGCGGGTTGCGCACCAGTGCCTGCATCGTTGCGCCCACCACGGCAAGCCCGCCGCCGACCAGCCCGCCGAGCAGCACCCGCGGAAAGCGGATCTCCCAGATGATGTTCTGCTGGAACGTCGCCCAATCGGGGGTTATGAGGCCCGGCACGACCTGGTGCAGAGCGACGCGCCAGACCAGGCCAGGTGCGAGCGGCACCGGCCCGATCATCACCGCCAGTGTGATCGAGAGCAGCAGCACCAGCGCCAACCCGGCGAGCAGCGCGCCGAAGCCGAGGCGGGTGACAGCCAATGGTCGCGCAGGGACCGCAGAGGTGTGCGCCGCCTGACTCATTCGAAGGCCTCCGGGTAGAGCGCCCGCGCCACTTGCTCGACGGCCGCCGCGTTGCGCACGCCGGCCACCACGCTGGAGAGCGGCAGCACGACGAAGCGCTCGTTCTGAATGGCGCTGACTCCGGCCAGAGCCGGGTTGCTCAGCAGGAAGGTGCGCTTCTGCTCAGCGCTCGTATCGCCGTAATCGAAGATCAGGATCACCTCGGGGTCACGGGCGATCACCGCTTCCCAGCTCACCTCGCCGAACTCGTCCGCCAGATCGGCGAAGCTGTTCGCGCCGCCGGCAAGCGTGATCATCGCATTGGCGATCCCGTTGCCGCCGGCGGTGAAGGGCGCATCCTCGCCGCTGTCGTACACAAACACGCGCAGCGGCTCATCGGCGGGGAGTTGCGCCGATACGGCGTCGATCTGGGCCTGCATCTCGGCAACCAGCGCCTCGGCGCGTTCCGGCACGCCGAAGATCGCCCCGATGGCGCGCAGGTCGGCGTAAACCGTCTCCAGCGTCACCGGCCCATCGGCGCAATATTCGGTGGAGAGAAATGAGTTGGCGCCGTTCTCAGCCAGCGCTGCGCGGGTGCGGCCCGAGTCCTCGCTGAAGGCGCTGCGGAAGCCGCCGTAGACAAAATCGGGCTGCGCGGCCAGCAGCACCTCCAGGGCCGGGTACTGGTCGGCGAGCACCGGGATGGCGGTGTAGGCGGCCTGAAACTCCGGCAGGATGGCGTCATCGAGGTATGCGGTGCCGACCATGCGATCTTCCAGGCCCAGGGCGAGCAGCACCTCGGTGACGTGCTGGTTCATCGTCACCGCCCGCTGCGGCGGGGCAGCGTAGGTCTGAGTAACGCCGCAGTTCTCGATCGTGAGCGGGAAGCCGCCGGCAGCCCCAGGTGCAGCCTCCGAACGCTCCGGGTAGAGCGCCGCCGCCAGTAACTCGATGGCGTCGGCGAGCCGCGTTGCGCTCCTGCATCAGCTTCTGGGCGGC
>JAAUTF010000454.1 GCA_012031775.1 Candidatus Altimarinota bacterium
TACAAAATTTGCTCATTCGTGTGATTACACGCTCGCCCGACTCAATCAATGAGAGTGAGGGCAAACAAGGAGGGCTTACCGATGCGACGATGATGTGTATTTTGTTCCTAGCTACGACGATGCTGGTCACGAGTCCAACTTACGCGGCACCGCCCGCTGACAATCGTACATGCAAAGAGCTAAAAGGCGATGAAAAAATCAAGAAGATCGCTAAGCTCCTTGTTAAGCATGCTGACGATGAGGAAGCTGCTGATTGCTACAGTACTCTCATCTTTGAGGATAAAGCTAAGGTCTTTGAGGCAGTTGCCGATGAACGAGGTCTGTCGGAGGATTTAAAGCGGGAAGTAGAAGAGGACGGCAAAGCGAAAGAAACTCGAGCGGGTCAGCTTGGCGGTCAAGCTGAGTATGCACCTGCATTTCAAGGTATAAGCTGGCAGCAGCTTATCGAGTGGGACGCTTTGATAGCTCTATATGGAGGGACGGCAGCATCATCAGTTGTCTCTAGCTTTGGCTGCGATAACGACTTGACAGACCTCGACTATGAGTTTAGATTCTCCTTCGCTTCAACAAACCCCGATGGTCTGAAGGGCGGGAGTCCAGTTCCACTTGTCGACGCAATGGTAATCTTTTATCAAGTCAATTTTGGCGGCATGCATGGGTACGGTGACACTTTGGGCTCCTCGTATTTGTGCATCGGTGATACCGGCATTGCAGTTGGCGGCGGACTTGACTATGTCAGACCTCGTCTTGTTCTCCGCCAGATGTACTGATAATACTGTAGTGGAGCGTCGTATAATAAGCTTGACCGTCATATGAAGCTATCTTTACTGCTTAATCATACTATACAGGAAGGAGCCATACTGATGAGCCGCTCGCTCACATTATTTGAAGCACGAACATTTTCACCGCTCGTAGCAAAAGTGGCGCTCATTACCGCTATTTTGACCCCGCCGTTTGTACGCGTGCTCCCTGAGGCCATTGCCTTACCACTTTTTATCCTTCATTGTGTCGTTGTCATTGTGGCAAGCATCTTAGCCATTGCTCTGGGGGCGTTTCCTGAACGCGGGCGCTTGAGCAGCTGGAGCGGCATTGGCTTTGGCTTGCTGGCCTTTGTGGCCTTCTTTTCGATCATAACCTGTTCGCTTGGACACGGCGGGTAACGTAAGGTGGGCGATAGGGTTGCTATAGCTCAGCGTTGCTGCAGCAGCTGATCAAATTCTGCTGCTGCGTCGTGCATACGGCCAACTGGATCTTGCAGGCTAAACTCAGTCCACATGCCGCCGAGGGCTTCGTCGACGAACCAGCAGAGCGCATGCACCTGTGGTTCAGCGAGAATTTCGTCGAGCGCGCTCGTCAACCAGCCTGGCCCATAATTTTGTGCTGGCAGGCCAGTTTCGCCTGGAACATACGTATTGGTCGCGGTGATGTATGCAGGGAGACCGCGTAGTGTCGGCTGCTGGTTGATAATGGCTAGCCAATCTTTGTAGACCCGAAAGCCAGTTTGTACCTTAGGCCAATCAAGCTGAGTGGCAGCACTATCGTCGAGATGCCCCGATGCATGCAGAGCGAATCCGTCCGCTGTGACACCAGGAATGTCGGCACTCGACTTGGCTTGAGCCGAAGTCGCAATGTGAGTGAGAACCGTGTTGAAAAAATTAAGCGAGGGCTGATCGCTCGAACTGGAAATGTCGCCATCGATCGCAGTGAGCCAGGGTGTGACAGTGCCAACCAGTAATCGCACCTGCGCCCGCTGTGATTGCATGGTTTCGACAACGTTATCGTGGCGCGTTGGCGGCAGGCCATAGCCATTAAAGACGCGCGCGTACCAGGCTGGAGTAAGCGATCCGCGCTCACTTAACTGGCTTTCGTCTGGGTCGTTGAGGCCATTGCCGATGATAAAGGCAAAGACATCGCGTAGCCGGTCATCACGCGCCAGGCGCTTACAGTAATCTAGGTAATCGCGTAGGGCTATCTCATCGTCTACCGGGGGCAGCGACTGCTTCCGCGCATAGCCAATGCGGACGATCACCTTCAGGCCCTGTGCTGTGTCACGGGCAACGCGCGCAGCCAGGCCATCAATGCTAAACTCTTTGTCGTCCTGGTGTTTCACGTAGGTCAACTCGACGGCCCATCCAGCGCGGCCATGCCAGTTTCGCTCTGGGCTTGGAAAGACGACACCGAGCTTGGTGGCCACGCGCTCCGGCTCTGGTTGCGGTGCATCGGCGACAAACACAGCGCGGCCACGCTCGCGGCATCCCGACTGGCAGCTATGATAGAACACCAGCGGCTGCTGTAATACCGTATCATCTGGTATATGCCAGCGCCAACGCCACGGCCCGTTGCCTGCGGCCCATGCCTCGTCGCGTGGCAGCGCTCCGGCCACGGACATCAGCCTGACGTGGCTCCAAGGTTGAATATCTTGTACAACGAGCCAGCGCTGCTCGCCTTCATTCCCGCTGGATTGATCGAGACTAAAGCGTGGCCAGCCTGCTAACTCTGCGGGATTTTCGCTGAAAATGACGACGTGCCCATCAATCGGCAGCAGAATAATCAGGAGCGCTAGCAACGCAGCTACAGCGGCTAGCGCCCGTAGCCAGGAAGAAGCTCGCCCCCAAGTCATTCGACACCCCCTGCCGAGTTGCCTGCCTTTGCCGACGTAAGCGACAAGGCAGGCAGCTTCCAACGGCAGATGGTTCCAGTCTGTGGGCCTTCAGTCGTGCTGCAAATATCGAGGGAAGTTCCGTGTTGACGCAGAATGGTCGTAACAATTGAAAGGCCGAGGCCGCTCCCCTCGCTCTTCGCCTGAGCGCGATACAATGGCTCTACCACATGGGGCAGTTCGGCTGTCGCGATACCGGGGCCTGTATCCGCCACTTCACATAAGATAAAGGCTTCGTGCTGAAACAGCTTGACGGTAATCGTGTCTCCGCTAGAGGTATGCGTGACAGCGTTATGCAGCAGGTTGAGGAACACCTGCGTCATACGATCGGGGTCAACCCAGACTGGCGGCAGGCCAACATCCGCATTGAAGCGCAGCTGTTGACCATTTCTTTCAGCCTGAAGAATGATTTGAGCTACAGCCGCCTCGGCGACCAGCACCAAGTTCACCTTCCGCATCGCCAGCTGCCCGGCGACCTCAAGGCGGTAGAGTTCGATAAGGTCGCGCACGAGGCGAGCGCTGCGCTGTGTCTCACGCTGAATGATGTGCAGTGAAGTCTGCAATACTGCGCTATCTACCTGCTCGCGCAGGGCGATTTCTGCGTGTGTGGCGAGCGCAGTCAGCGGGGTGCGCAGTTCGTGAGAGAGTTGGCCGATAAACACATGCTGCCGGGACATCAGGGCTTGCTGATCTGCTGCGTCGACGAGAATGAACAGCACATGTTGCTCGTCGAGCATAGTACCCCACCAATGCAGAGGACAGGGCAGGGTGAGCACGCCTTTGCGAACCAGCGCCTGATCGACGATTTCCAGGCTCAGCTGGCCGATGATGGCTTCCAAGTCGGGGTGAAGATGAACAAGCGTCTGGGCTGTGGCATTCGACTTATGGAGGTGCCCACTCTGGAAGATCAACGCGTCGAGTGGTATCGCGTTCAGCATTGCATCAAACTCTGCTGTCGGCCGCTGCTCAGCTTTCTGGGCTATACGCACGTATAAACCCACAACCAGCGCGGTGAGACCGAGAAGCAGCAATAACCCGCAGAGGAGGACTACTTTTAAGCTAACAACGACCATACTCCTACTCAGGTAGGACGAGACGATAGCCGAAACCGCGCACCGTCGCAATATATTGAGGACTGGTGGCATCGTCTTCGATTTTTGCCCGCAAGCGCTGGACAAGTACGTCGATTACTCGTGTTTCACCAACGAAAGATGTACCCCACACCTGCCGCAGAAGCGTCTCACGGCCAAAAACACTGCCCGGTGCTTTTGCGAGCGTGAGCAGCAGTGTCCATTCACGCGGTGTGAGCTGAATCGAGCGATCAGCCACTTCTACCGTATAGCTAGCTTGAATCATGCGCAGCGCGCCGCATTGGTACACTGCATTTGCGGAAGCGTTCGGCGTAGCGCGCTCGGCAAGCCGCAGCATGGCCCGAATGCGAGCAACGAGCTCGTCGGGGTCAAAAGGCTTCGTCATGTACTCATCCGCGCCAGTATCGAGACCAAGGATTTTATCCGATGTTTCGTCGCGGGCGGAAAGCATGAGGATTGGAATATGCACCAGGTGTTGTCGAATGGCGCGGCACAAGGTGAAGCCATCCAAATCAGGCATCATCACATCAAGCACAATCAAGCGGGGCAGAGGAGGGTTCTCTAACATTGCAAGGGCTTTACGCCCGCAGTTCGTATACTTTGCTGGAAAGTTCCGCTGTTCCAGCAGCGTGGCTATGCCTTGTGATATCGCTTGATCATCGTCAATGATCAGAATGTACGCTTCCATCCGGCTGCCCTCTACCTGCAATCCAATGACGAAGGCAGTATAGCATGACCTTTACGTAGCGTGACGCGTCTGTACGGGCGTGGTCACGGAGCACGGATCACGCTTCACTCGTATTGTTTCAGGCTTTTGGCCACTGCTATCACGCTTGTGACGACGAGATAACCTATCCCGGCGAAAAACATTACGGTTACTGCTACAGGCATGATAGCTCGGTTCTGCACGACCAGATACAGTGCAGGTGTTCCAGCAGCAAAAGCAGTGATAGTGGCGCGTACCAACTGCCTTTCGGTAGATCGTCCGCTCAGCAAGCCTCCAATAATTGAGCCAAAAGCGAGGCAGAAAATTTGAGTATCAATGTTTAACATGGTATCGCCGTAGGAGCCTATCCAAAAGCCAAGGAGACCGCCAATAAGGCTGAGGTAGAAGTGACTAATAAGAGGATTACGTACCGCTAAGACAGAGTTTTGCATTAGTACCTCGCTACAATTGTCGTGAGAAAGTATCTACCCCGGTATGTGCAAAGTGCCGGGTGTCGAAGATGGTTGTTTGATACGTTAAGTCGTACTGAGGGCGGTTCTAACCAAAACTGCAGAACCGCCCTCAGTACGCTCACTTATCGGCTACGCTGCCCTCAACCAGTCATAATGTAAGCTAGTTGCTGTCGAGGGTTTCGTGGTACCAGAAGGTTGCGGCGGGAATAACTGTAATTTGCGTTGTATCAGTGTCGGGCGCAGCGTAGCGCGCCCGAGGACACACGCTTTTCATAAACCATTGGCGAGATTGATCATTACAGCGATGAGCACAACGATTGAGCTTTGTTTGGAGTGTTGTGGGCAGCGAAG
>JAAUTF010000455.1 GCA_012031775.1 Candidatus Altimarinota bacterium
CGCAGGGCGTCGGCCAGATCCGCCACATCCGTCGGCGTCAGCGTCAGGACGGGCACCGTCGCGTCAGTCATCACATCCTCCTGATTTGGGCGTCCTGACTAGGATTATACCATTTCTCGTTGTAGTACTAAGCGCGACATCAGCAGGCCGTAGTGCTGAAAAAGCAGATCGACGTCAGTCGTATAGACGTTAAGCCGGACGAGGTGCGCAAGCGTCATGTCGGCCGCGCCCAATACAGCCTCCAGGTTGTCGAGGCTCAGCGCCACCTGCGCCGCCATGTCACCGGCATGCAGGGGCGTGCCGTCGCTGCTCATCGCAGTCTGCCCGGAGCAGTACAGAGTGCGGGTGTGCCCGGCGACGAGCGCACCCTGGTTGTACCCCATCGCCACCGACCACGCCCACGGGTTGACCGCCATTTGTTCCATTGCCATATTAGCTCCCTTCAGCTTATCGAGCCCATGTACTTCCATCGGCACGGCAGCCACCATTGTTGCCGCCGTGTTGATCAGCCTACCAGCAAATCACGACATCTTGTGTCGTGTATGCTGGTATACTTGGCCATATGCGTGCTGATCGCTTGGTCTCACTAGTTCTGCTGCTACGTCGGCACGGTCGGCTGTCTGCGGTCGCGCTCGCCCGCGAGCTGGAGGTATCCACCCGCACGGTGCTGCGCGACATCGAGGCGCTGTCCGCCGCCGGCGTACCGGTCTATGCCGAACGTGGCCGACACGGCGGTTTTGTGCTGTTGCCCGGTTTCCAGACCGAGCTCACCGGGCTGAACCACGAGGAGGCGCTAGCCTTGCTAGTTGCCGGCTCGCGGCGCGGCGCACAAGCGTTTGGCCTCGGCGCGGCGCTCGCGTCGGCGATGCGCAAGGTGGTTGACGCGCTCCCTGAACCCTATCGAGACACTGCGGCCAGCGCAGCCGCCCGTTTGCTCATCGACCCGGAGACCGACCTCCTGGCGCGGCGGCTGGTCACTGAGGAAGTAGCTGACCCGATCATGGCCGTGATCCGACGCGCGGTGGTGGCTGGCCACAAGCTACGCATCTCCTATGCGGCAGTAGATCAGCCGCCGACGTGGCGCACGGTAGATCCGATCGGCCTCGTCACCGTTCGCGACCAGAGCTACTTGTTGGCCACGCGGTCGGGCGCAGATCGCACCTATCGGCTGTCCCGAATCTTGGCCGCCGAGGAACTCGCCGAACCCGCCCAGCGACCCGAGCGGGTCGACTTGGAGCGAACCTGGCAGGAACGCAGCGCAGAGTTTCGCACGGGCGGCGACCAGATCACCGTGCTGGTACGGATCAACCCGGCGCGGCGAGAGGAACTGATAGGCACTGCGCTAGCCGTTGGCGCTGAAGCAGCGGACTCCGATGGCTGGCTGCGACTGGAGGTGACCTTCCAAGATCAACGACACGCCGAATGGGCGCTGTGGCAACTCGCTGCGGATGCAGAAGCCCTGGCCCCACAGTCGGTGCGCACCGCGCTGCACACCCGCGCCGTCGCGATTGCCACCCGCTACGGCGTGGCATCCTGAATGGAGGTGAATTGAACGTCACCACGTGTATGACCCGCTACCCCTGCAAGGCTGCCAGGGTGATGACACAACCTGTTCACATGGTGGCCATCAATGTGTGCGATCGTGCATGTAGAATTGTGCAACGAACGTGGTCTACACGGAGCACCCCCCCGATGATCGATCTCCTCACTGATGCGTCGGTTTGCCTCCGGCGGGTGCCGGGTATGGGCGCACTCACGCTGACACATACCCGGAAACGACCCGCCGCCGCGCTGCACTTGCTTGCTGCTGCGGTCATTATAGGTGCGCCATGGTTTGAGCCGCTCAAGGCTGGGCAAGGAAGGGCGGCAGATCGGCCAGCTTCCAGGCATTGCCCTCTTTCACAAAGCGCAGGGTGATCTGCTG
Source organism: Candidatus Altimarinota bacterium (assembly GCA_012031775.1). Lineage (GTDB taxonomy): Bacteria > Chloroflexota > Chloroflexia > Chloroflexales > Chloroflexaceae > JAAUTF01. The sequence continues at coordinate 1,925 of JAAUTF010000455.1, forward strand.
CTCACCACTGTTGGCGAAGCGCAGCGAGCTGAGCGCCGAGGCGTTCGCACCCCGCTGGCGTTGGCGAAGGTGAGGTCGGCGAAGTTGGCGGTGACGTAGACCCGCTCGGCTGGCGCGCGATCGACCGAGTCTGGCGTGGGCTCCAGCGCACCGTTGGTCGCTACCGCTTGCTCCCAGGCTGCCCCTAACGCTTCGGGCGAAACCTCACGCTGAAGCGCACTACTCAGTTGTCCATGCGCCGCCGACCAGTTCCCCACCTGAGCCTCGCGGAAGAAGCTCGCGGTTACCAGCCCCACGCCGACCATATCGCCACCACCGCGTTGTGTCCACCAGTACACGCCGCCACCGATCGCGGCCACCACCAGCAGCACGGTTGGGATCAGCACACAACCACCCACCCTCATCACTGTTTGCATCGTGGCTCTCCTTATGTTGTCTATCGTAAACGCTTAGTTGTCCGTCATCAGGCGGCCTGTTCGGTGGTTCGAGCGCCGATCAGCCGCAGAAAGACCGCCTCTAGGTCGAGCCGCCGCTCCTCGTTACTCAGCAGAGCTAGCCCCCGCTCAGCAGCCAGCCGGGTCACCTGGCGCTGCACCTCGGCCATCGCGCCCTGCTCGGCGGAAAGCTCATAGGCTCGCACCTCACCCTCGGCGACAGGTGTCGTCACCGCACTTACCCCCGGTAGACTCCGCAATGCCACCAACAGGTCAGCCTCGCCGCGAATGCGGACGAGAATCTGGCCAGCGGTGAAGCGCCCAGCAGCTCGGCAGTGGGGGCCGACGCCACGAGCCTGCCTGGTGCAGCACGGTAACGTGGTCACTCACCCGCTCCACATCGGCCAAGATGTGAGTCGAGTAGAAGATCGTCGTCTCGCCACGCAGATCGCGCAGCAGCTCCAGCACCTCAGCGCGGCCACCGGGTCGAGGGCCGAGGCCGGCTCGTCGAGCAGCACTACTGCGGGGCGACCGATGAGCGCCTGGGCGATACCGAGACGCTGGCGCATTCCGCCTGAGAAGCCGCCGGTGGGTCGGTCGGCCGCCTCGTGGATGCCTACGCGCCGCAGCAGCCGCTCGACATAGGCCTGATCGACCTTGCCGTAGAAGCTGGCGACGTAGCACAGCACCTCGCGAGCACTCATCCAGCTGTAGAAGCGCGGCTCTTGGGCGAGAAAGCCGAGGTGCAGGCGGTGGTGGCCTTCGGCGCTCACCGGCACGCCATTAATGCGCGCCCCGCCAGTGCTGGCGTGGGTCAGGCCCGCCAGGATGCGCAGTGCGGTGGACTTGCCGGCCCCGTTCTCGCCTAGAAAGCCCGAAATGCTACCAGCGGGAATGTTAAACGACACATCGGATAGAGACTTGACTGTACCGTAGCGTTTGCCGAGGCCGTTGACTTCAATTGCATAGGTCATCGGTAGCTCCGTAAGATAAAGTAGAATCGCTTGGCACCCGAACGCTTTGCGCTTCGATCTAGCTCAACTCCTGGCGCTGAAAGGCCCAGAGCGTGAACAGAGCGAGGCCCACGAGCCAGACCAGGGTCGTCGCAGCTGCAAGCGGATCGAAGCTACCGCCGCTAAACAACTGGCCCATCCAGGCCGTGTTCGTCGGCCAGAGCTCTATTACCCAGCGCCAACTGGCGGGCAGGGTGGGGCCAAGGATGAGCGGGGAGGCCAGCAGGCCGCTGCCGATGCCGATGATCGCTCCCGTGCTGCTGGTGACTACGCCCAGGGCCAGGCAGAACAGCACGTACAGCGCGATCCAGAGCGGAGCGGCGAGCAACCCCAGGGCGAGCTGCGGGAGCGCCGACGGTAGCCCGTAGAGCGGCAGGCCGACTACCAACATGATCAGCGCAGGCAGAGCCACCAGCACCGCCCAGAGCATCACAGTGGCACCGAGCCATTTGCCTAGCAGCAGGCTCACCCGTGAGAGCGGCTTGGTGAGGTTCCAGGCCAGCGTGCCACTCACGCGCTCGCCCGGTAGCAGGCTGGCGCTGGTGAGCAAAATAAAGAAGGGCGCGAACAAGCTGCCCGTGAACAGATTGCGCAACATCATCGCCAGTGTGTCGGGCGTGACCATGTCCATCGGCTGGCTGGCGCTGCTCGTATCTGGCGACACGCTAACGATCGCCCGCAGCGCGAAGGGGATGATCAGCGATAGCACCGCACCGAGTAGAGTCAGCCCACCTACCACCCACAGCGCCTTACCACGACGCCACTCGTGGATCTCCTTGCGGAAGAATATCCCGAACCCCAGCAGTGCGCCGCCGCGCGTGGGCCTTACCCGCGTCGTCTTGCGTGACACCTCGACCATCGTGTGCTCCTTTTGCTTGTGGTGTTCGTCCCAGGCATATCATCGGCGGGTAATGTCGGCTGCCGATACCAGGCGTGTCGCAGTGCTGTTGTTAACTCGTCGCAGCGGTGTTGCCGTTCGCCTTGCCAACACGATCTGACCGAGGAACTGCCGCTCGCGCACCCAGCGTGGCCAGGGGGCGGCACACGCAAAAGCCCAAGCCCGCAGGCTTGGGCACCGTCACTTTTACCGCAGTTGCCGACAGCCCTACCCGGTGCGGAGCGCGTCGATCGGCTGGAGGCGGCTCGCGCGGATGGCAGGGTACAACCCGGCGACGATGCCGACAGCCGAGGCGAAGCCCAGAGCTAGCAGCACAGCCTGGCCGTCCAGGATCAAGAAAGGGGCAAGGCCAGCAGCGGGCAGCAGTTGATAGAGCACGATCGCGCCGCCCTCGATCAGGGCCAGGCTCAGAGCCAGCCCGCCCAGGCCGCCGAGCAAGCTCAGGATGAGCGCCTCAATAAGGAACTGGCGCAGGATGTCGCCCCGCCGTGCGCCTACCGCTTTACGCAAGCCGATCTCCCTGGTGCGCTCAGTCACGCTCACCAGCATGATGTTGGTGATACCGATGCCACCGACGACCAGAGCGATACCGCCGACCGCGCCCAGGAAGGCGTTCAGCCCCTGGAGGATGGCCGCGCTGCTCTGCACGAACTCGCGCGAGTCCTGGAACGAAAAGTCGTTGCCTTGCTCGGGCCGCAAACCGTGGCGAGCCCGCAGCAGCTCGCTGACTGCGGCCTGAGTGGCGGTGAGCTGGGCTGGGTCTTGTAGCGTAAGCACGATCGCGGAGAGCGGGGCTTGCTGAGCCAGAGTCTCGGGAAACAGCCGGTCGCGGGCGGTGGAGAGTGGTACTACCAGCAGCTGATCGCCCAGCAGGCTGCTCGACAGATCGGCCACACCTACCACCGACAGCAACTGGCCCCGCAGCTCTACCCGTCGCCCCAGCGGCAGACCGTCGGGAAAGAGTTGAGCCGCCAGGCTGCGGCTGAGCACAGCCACCCCGCGCCCCGCC
>JAAUTF010000456.1 GCA_012031775.1 Candidatus Altimarinota bacterium
ACGACGACGACGACAACAGCACGCCGGGCGACGACGACGACGACAACAGCACGCGGGCGACGACGACGACGATGGTCGCCGCGACGATGACGACGATGACGACGATGACAATCTACGCGACGAAACCCGCGTTGGCGTACCGGGCATCATCGCTATCGTGCCGACCAAAATCGTCTACATTCCTGGTTTCAACGAGCGCTTTATTTCGATCGAGATCGATCTAGGCAACGACGGTAGCGAGGGCGATCTGCGCAATGTCTTCCTGCGGCTCGACATCGACGATGATGATGACGACGACGGAGCATGTTCAGTTGTGAATGGTGTTGTTGTAAGCACCACTGCCGACGATGACGATGATTATCGCCTGGCCGATGTCACTTTTGCGCGCGGTACTGGCTTTGTGCGCGACGTGTGCGACGACGACATCGTGATCGGTCTAGGCCCGAATAACATCGTACGTAACGGCGACCGCCTCGTGCTGCGCCTCTTGATCCACGACGTCGTCTATATTGCCGACGACGATGACGACGACGATACAATCATTATCGTTGGTATCAGTCACAACAAGACCAGCACGCGTATTTTCGAGCGTATCGCCTGGCAGTAGGGAATCAGCAGGCCGCCGGTGCTTTACACCGGCGGCCTGCATCTTAGTTTATCTCAAGAATTCGCTTCAAGTATACGTTGAAACACCTCAAGCGATTGCAAGCCAACCAGGCGTTGGTCGGCGATCTCAAACACGGGCTGAATGCGAATGCCGCGCTCACGCTGCTCGGCGTCGAGCGCTTGCACTAACGCCAACGCTTCATCTGCCATCATACAGCGCTCGAAGGCTGTTTGATCAAGGCCGAGATCAGCGGCATACCGCGTCATCAGCGCCGGGTAATCGATAGCTGAGTGGCCCACAGCTCATCCTGGCGGGAAAAAAGCAGCTCGTGCATAATCCAGAAAGACTGTTGCTCAGCCGCACAAAAGGCCGCTTCTGAAGCGAACAACGATCGTTCGCCGTGGTTAAGCACCGGGCGAAACGCCAGCTGTAGTTGGCCGACGGTAACATATTGTTCGATCAGCAAAGGCTCAAGCGTCAGCACGTGACGCTGGCAGGCCGGTCAGAGGAAATCGCTGTAGTCGGTCAGCAGTAACGCCGCAGGATCGCCAAGTGTCGGCACACCCTGAGCATCGCGGCCCTCAGCAGCGCCTTTGTAGCGCATTACCACAGCGGTAGCTTCTGCGGTCGGCGGCACTGGCGTCGTTGTAGGTGGTATGGCAGTGACTGTAGGCATCTCGATCGTCGCGGTCGCCGCTGCTAAAGTCGCCGTTGCCATCGCGAGCGTCGCCGACGGCACAGCTACCGTCGGCGGCGGCGGCATTACCGTAGCGCTCGGTGCAGCCGCGTCGGGAACACTCCCGCAAGAGGTAAGGAGCACGGCAAACGCGGCTATCACGTGGTAGCTGACGACTCTCATCAAGCGAGGCCTACCTCTCTCTGGTGCATATCCAGCTGTCTTTTTCGGCTATAGTAAGGCCAGTATTGGCCTCTGTCAGGCGCAATCTGCAAGTCTACATCTGCCATCACATCAGTACCAGAAGACGCGCACCCCCACTGTGCTCCTTACTTCTCCAGCAATGAGCAGAATGATTGAGCTTTGTCTGGATTGAAATGGGCAGCGACGCTGCCCATTTCAATCCAGACGCATGGCTCAACTCTTTTGATCACCGCTATAAATCTTGAATTCTACCTCAGCTATCCGGCGCACAGTCCGGCTTCCGCTCCAGCCAGGGCTGAAAAAGAATCTTAACGCCAACCGAATCGCCGCGCCCGAGCGGGTTAAGTTCCGGATGGTAGGGGCCGCTTGCCTGCCCCCACCAATTGTTACGCATATCGAGCAAAATCTCGCTGGTCGCACCGCGACCAAGGCCAAATTCCAAATAAACTGGAATAATCGGTGGCACATGTTCATCGATAAAATTGTTTTCAACGCGCAGATCGAAAGGCGGCTGGCCATTCGGCGCAACTTGCAAGGTCTGCGTGCGCAAGCCAAAGCCTTTGTTGCCGCCGATCAAGCCATTGCACGCGACAGCACCCTGCAGCGGGCCGTTCGTTGCCAGCACCAGATTATCGTCGCCGCCACGGATCATATTGCCCTGCACGTCGAGGATCAGCGTTTCGAAGGTGCTCTGATTGCTGAACCGCACCATGGGCGCACCGCTGCTGAGGCGATTGCCGCCGACGCGATTGCCCGTGAATGTCGCGAAGTCACCGCGGTTGTACACGGCCTCTAGCGCCGCGCCGAAAGGCATATCGTTACCAGCGATTTCGCTATCGCGCATCTCCAATTTCGAATCGGTCACCAGCAGCGAGCCACCATTATCCGTGAAGCGGCTGCTGCGCACCACTAGCTCGCTCTCGTCCACCGCTAGCACCGTGCCGCTAATACCGCCACCGCGCACTGTTGTGTTCTCCAGTACGATATAGCTGTCGGGGTTAGCGAAGATGCCGTTCCAGCGCGCCTGTATTGCCGGTAAACACCACCGGGCGATCGGGCGTGCCGAGGGCAACGAGCTGTGCGCCATCGACATAGATCGATACACCGCGGTCTAGCCGCACCTCAACGCCCGGCTCGATAATCAACTCCGCGCCGGGTGCAAGCTGTACGTCGCGCGGCAAAATAATCGGGCTCTGACTAGCCGACCAACGCACTGTGCCCGAGTACACATCGACAGACGGGGCAGGCGGCGGCAGCGTCGGCAGGCTTGGGAACGGTGGCGGCTCGCCCGGCTCACCGGGATCAACCGGCAGCGCCGTAGCTTCCGGTGTTGTCTCCTCGGTTTGTTGCGGCGTCGGCGTGATCAGCGGGGCCGTCGTCGGCGGCGCGAAGGTTGGCAGCGGAGTATTAGTCGGCTGCTGCGGCGGAGCTTGCGTGGGCGGCACCGGTGCTGGTGGAGCCGTCGTCGGCGTTGGAAAACCGGCGCCGTGGTCGGGCGCACCGAGGTTACCGCGATTGTCGGTTGAGCGGGTGCTGTAGCATCGGGCAGCGGGTAGGCATCATCGGGCGTGGCCGTCCCCGCAGCCAGCGCCGTTTCATCTAGCGCCAATGCCGTTTCATCCAACGCCGCCTGTGTTCCCTCGATCGCCTGCTCCGTTGCATCAACAGGGTAGATGGATCGACACCCGCAACCGACGTGCCTGCGCCGGGTTCAGGATATGCGCCGACCGCCGCCGTAGCGGTTACAACCGGGTACGCACCGCCGGGCGCTGTAGCAACCGGGTACGCACCGCCGGGCGCTGTGGCGACCGGGTATGGCGATCCTGCTGCGATAATCGTCGAAGTAGCGCCACCAGGAGTCGCGCTCGGCGTTGCTTCCTGATTGCCGCCGATCGGAAACAGAAATGTCAACGCGACGGCGAAAATAAGGAAAGTCAGCGCACCAAGGAGCAAGAGCGTATCGCGGCTGATACGAGATGCGCCCTGGCGATCAGACCCATCGCTGTCTGGTGGCGGCTGCTGATCATCTTGGGACACAACGGAACCCTCCGGCAAGGCAGGAAATCTTCGGCTGCATCTTACCAGAGTTAACCCAGCTAGGCAACACGCTTTCGTCCTGGCGACGCCCGTTCAGCCCCAACATAGGAGTGGCCATGTTAGGCGGCTAAACTGCCCAACATGGCCAACCAGAAGTTCTGCACGCCATCCAAGCACAAGCTCTGCTAATTGATCGTCTCTACTTCGGCAGTGACCATAAAGATCACCCGCTCGGCAATGTTTGTCGCACGATCCGCAGATCGCTCAAGCGCGTAGACAACATCGAGCATATCGACAGCCGCCTCGAACTTGATCGGGTCGTTCTTCGCCTGATTAATAAGCTCGGTGCGCGCCTCCTCGGCCAGCAGATCGACCCGCTCTTCGCTGCTGACGAGATCTTCGGCTTTTTGCGCACTCTGCTGCAGGAAGGAGTCGAGGCTGGTGTGGATCATCTGGATCACCAGAGTAGCCATCTCATTCAGCTGATTCGGCGGGGTCATCAGCGATGGGCGGCTAGTTGCTCGGCGCACGCGTTTCGCGATGCTGTTTGCATAGTCGCCAATGCGCTCAAGCTCGCCGGCAATAGCGATCACCACGGTCATAAAACGCAGATCAGTTGCTAATATCGGCTGCTGGATCGCCAACATTCTGATCGTTTCAGCTTCGATCGAACGCCATACTTCGTCGATGTTTACGTCCTCTTTGCTCACCTGAGCAGCCTCGATTGTGTCCCATGTCTCTAGGCTTTTTAACGCGCGCTGCAGTGCGTACTCGACCATACTGCCCATACGCAGTAAGTCGTCACGCAGGTGGGTGATCTGGCGATCGTAACGTACCCGCATGCTCCTCCTCCTCTTCGCGCTACTATCGCAATGCTCACAGCATAGCATGGCAGTAACCGTTTGTATAGATTGTATCAAAACGACTGTGGTATCATTATGGCATGAAGAAGCAGGCCCGCTTGACAAATTTGTGTATCCTGATGCACCTCGCTGTTGTATTCGCGCTTACCTCATGTGTCACCCTCGAGCGTTCGCCGCCAGCTAACGAGCCCATCGCGCCGACCACAGCGGTGATAAGCGCCGTCCCCACAGCGGAGCTTCCAGCAGCCGAGCTACTGGCGCGTGGGCTGGCCTTACGCGTACAAGGCGAAGATGAGCGCGCAGCGCTCGATTTTAGCGCGCTGCTGGCAACCTATCCTGCAGCTGCTGAGGCGCGTGAAGCGCGTTACTTTCTGGCCGAAGTTTGCGCGCCGGGGCGCTGGAATTCGGCGATCGAGCTGTTTCGCGCACTAGCGGTTGAGCCCTACGCCGATCCGCTGGCCCAGCGCGCCCTCTTCTGGCTCGCGCTTGGCTATGAGAACGCCGGTGATGCGGCACAGGCCGTCGACGCCTATGCGCGCTACCGCGCCTTGAACACCCCGATCGAACCCTACGCGGCATGGCGCCAAGCCGACCAACTCGCCGTCCTCGATCGTGATGCGGAGTCAGCCACGGCGCTGCAGCACGTTGTGAACAGCGCGCTCGCCCCGCGCCAGCGCGCTAGCGCTGCCGAACAGGCTATTGCTGCTGCCCGCGCACGCGGCGACGCAGACGCTGCCCTTGCCCTCTATACCGATCTGCTTGCCTTTGCCCAACAGCCGCAGTATCGCGCCCGCCTGCTCGTAGAAGCGGCCGAGCTAGCCCGCACCGACGGCGACTCGGCCCAGGCTGTCGCGTGGCTCGGTGCCGCGCTCGCCGAAGCTCCCGGCAAC
>JAAUTF010000457.1 GCA_012031775.1 Candidatus Altimarinota bacterium
GGTTCGCGAGGCCTTGATGGTCAGTGCCGACTCGCCGTTGACAGCCCCCGCGACGACCTCGTCACCGGGGGATTTCTCCGCAGGCGTGCTCTCGCCCGTCAACAGGGCCTGGTTGAGGCTGCTTCTTCCGTCGATGATGGTACCGTCTACTGGCACCTTCTCGCCGGGGCGCACCAGAACGCTGTCGCCGACAGCTACCTGTTCCAGCGGCACATCGTGCACCTGGCCGTCGTGCAGCAGGTGAGCGCGATCCGGCGAGGCCTGCGCTGCCGATGACAATGACGGCCATAGCATTGTGCAGCGCGTGCAGCCTACTGCGATCAGCCAGCCGAGTGACGGAGCGAGCAGCGCGATGCCGGGGCGACGGCTCAGGCGTGCTGTTGCCAGCCCGATGCCGATAAAGGCGGTGTAGACGGCGTGCCCCCAACCACCGAGTACCACACGCACCACAAAGAGCGCCAGCATGCCACCCAGGCCATCTTCGGCATAGCCAGCAAAATAGAGATAGAGCAGATTTTCGGTGGCAGCGAAGCCTAAAGCGGTGATACCCGCGTACACGATGCCGTCGAGGATCGAATCGAACTCATGGCGAAAGGCCAGAAAGACGATCAGCACCGCCAGGCCTTTTAAGGTCTCTTCGACAACCGGCGCGATCAGAATGGCGCTGCTCAGATCCACAAGTTGCTCAGAGCGAACTATCGCTCGTATGCCAAGCTCGAAGATGCTGCTCCAGATGATAGCTCCGGCGGTCGCCACCAGCGCACCCCAGAGAAAGCAGCCCACCAGCATACGCAGCGGCTCTTTTTCAAAACGGTCGAACCAGTACAAGATGCTGGCGTAGAAGAAGGCCGGGACGAAGCTCAGCAACAATGCGAGCACGACGGGCATAGATCGCTCCTGCTACAAAACGCCCTTTGTGCTCGGGACGGCACCGGCCAGCCGTGGTTCGGGGCGCGTCGCTGCATCTAGCGCGCGGCCCAGCGCCTTAAAAATCGCCTCGACCTTATGGTGATCGTTGCGCCCATAAAGTACCTGCGCGTGCAGGTTCAAGCGCCCGGCAAAGGCGATGCTCTCCAGTAGATGCCCGATAAGGTCGGTGCCGAGTTGGCCAACTCGCGGTGTTGCGAAGTCGGCCTGCAAAACGCTGTAGGGTCGCCCGCCGAGATCTACGGCCACCAGTGCCAAGGCCTCGTCCATCGGCACGAAGCTATGGGCGGTACGCACGATGCCGCGCCGCTCGCCTAGTGCCTCGTCGAGCGCGCGCCCCAGACAGATGCAGGTATCCTCGGCGGTGTGATGCTCGTCGATATGCAGATCGCCCTGTGCCTGCACGCTCAGATCGAAAAGGCCGTGCTTAGCCCAAAGGGTAAGCATATGGTCGAGAAAACCCACGCCAGTGTTGATCGCGGCCTCACCGCTGCCATCGAGGTTCAGCGTCAGGCTGATGTTCGTCTCGCCGGTGCGGCGGTTGATGGTTGCGCTACGTGTATGCATAGAATTACCGGTTTGAATGTGGGCGTGTGAGGCGCGGTGGGGGCACGGCGCGGCGCGGCGCAGTCGGGGCATAGCGTGCTGCGCCTCTACGCGCCCGCGATTTTCGCCAGCACTTCGTCTAAAACATGCCCGTTCGTCCCCAGGCCCTCGCCATGTTCGACGCCGGGTACGCCCTGCCAATTGGTAAAAGTGCCGCCCGCTTCCTGCAAAATCGGCTGGAGCGCTGCTGCGTCCCAGACGCTCATGATCGGGTCGAGTGCCACCTCGGCGCGCCCGGTGGCAACCAGCAGGTAGCCATAACAATCACCCCAGGTGCGTAGCATGCCCGCCGCTGCGCTAAGACGGCTGAAAGCCTCGGACTTGCCATAATGCTCATAGCCATTGGCGGAAGTCGGGGCAAGCAAGCTTTCAGCCAGGCGGGCGATCTGTGAGACGCGGCAGGGGCGACCGTTCCAGAAGCAGCCCAGGCCCTTACCGGCGTAGACGATCTCGCCGAGCGCGGGCATGTTCACCGCGCCAAGCAGCGGCTCGCCCTCGCGCAGTAAGCCGACCATTACGCCGTAAAGCGGGACGCCGCGAATAAATGACTTCGTGCCGTCGATCGGGTCGAGAATCCAGCGGTAGGTGGCATTTGCGGCACCGCTGCTACCTTCCTCTTCGCCAAGAATGGCGTGGTCGGGGTAGCGCGCCAGAATCGCCGCGCGCAGATAAGCCTCCGACTCGCGATCAGCCACCGTCACCGGCGACTCATCGGCCTTACGGTCTACGGCAACGCCGCTCTGAAAATGGCGCAGCGTAATTTTGCCAGCTTGCCAGGCTAGTTCGTGAGCGAAATCGAGCAGCCTCTGAGTGTCGTTCGACATATCGTTTTCGGTAGAGCGCGCAGCATACGCGCCCTCATACCATCTCCTGTAGCGCACACAGCAGTGCAGCGTTCTGCTCGGGCCTGCCGACGCTGATACGAAGGCAATCGTGCAGAAGTGATGTGCGATAGTAGCGCACCAGGATACCCTGGCGTGCAAGTTCGTTTTTAATTGTCGCCGCCTCGCCGCGCAGCACCCGGCAGAGCACAAAGTTCGCCTGGCTTGGGTACGGATGCAGGTAATCGATCGTTTGCAGCGCTGCAAAAAGCCGCTCGCGCTCCGCCACGATCCTCGCGACATTCTGTATCAGGTACGCGCGATTGTCGAGCGAGGCGATGGCGGCCGCTTGGGCGGCCAGGTTAACGTTGTAAGGCTGCTTGATCTTCCAAACTTGCTCGGCCACCAACTCGGGCAGCAGACCATAGCCGACACGCAGCCCCGCTAGCCCGGCCCATTTGCTGAAGGTGCGCAACACCGCTAAATTTGCGTAGCGCCCGACCCACGCGCCGACGCTCGGCGCGCCCGCGTGGGCGGCGAACTCGATATAGGCTTCGTCTACCACGACCAGCAGCGGTAGCTTAAGCAGACGTTCGATCTCGTCTAGAGGGGTGAGATTGCCGGTCGGGTTATTTGGCGAGGTCAAGAAGAGCAGTTTGGCACCGCGCTCGGCGGCAGCCTCGATCCCAGCGAGATCGAGGCTGAAATCGGCGCGACGCGGTACAGTCAGCACGCGCCCGCCGCACACACCGGTGTCGAAGGCGTACATCCCAAAGGTCGGCGGACAGTCGATCACCATGTCGCCCGGCGCAATAAAGATGCGCAGCAGCAGGTCGATCAACTCGTCTGCGCCGGCCCCGCAGACAACACGTGCCGTCGGCTGGCCGGTATATTCGGCGAGGCGCTGGCGCAGTTGCCCGCTCTCCGGGTCGGGATAGATCGCATAATGCGGCTCGCCCGCCAACGCCGCCAGCGCCTGTGGCGCTGGGCCGTAGGGATTCTCGTTGGCGTCGAGCTTGATCAATTGCTCAATAGGGAGCCCCAATCGCGCTGCTAGCACGTCGAGCGGTACGATCGGCGTGTAAGCCTCTAGATCGGCGATCTCAGGGCGCATTAGGTGCGCAATCTCGGCCATATACTTCCTTGTCGTGCTGATGAACGCCAGGTTTGGGAAGGGAACGCTGGTCTCAGTTTCCGTGGCTCTGCCGCCGAAACCGACGACCACAAAAGCTCTCGATACCCATTTCTAGTATAACATGGCTGTTACAGTGCCTCGCGCAGCCAGGCTTTGCAGCAACCTTTGGTACAATAGCTCTGCAATCTGCAATCTGCAATCGCACCAAGGAGCCATCTGCGATGAGCGAGCCGATCGATCTGTTGCTGACGAATGGGGTCGTGGTGACGATGGACGCGGAGTGGGCGATCGTGCCGCAGGGGGCGGTGGCCGTGCGCGGGCGTGACATCGTCGCTGTGGGTCAGGCGGCCGATCTTGCTGCTCGTTACACGGCGCACGAGACGATCGACTGTGCGGGGGCGGCGATCATTCCAGGGCTCATTAACGGCCACGCCCATGTGCCGATGAGCCTGTTGCGCGGCCTGGTGGCCGACCAGCAGCTCGATGTCTGGCTCTTCGGCTACATGTTCCCCGTCGAAAGCCAGTTCGTTGACGAGGAGTTCTGCTACGTCGGCACCTTGCTCTCTGCTGCCGAGATGCTGCGCGGCGGCACGACGACCTTTGTCGATATGTACTATTTTGAGGATCAAGTCGCCCGCGCCGCCGACGAGGCCGGTATTCGTGCCATTTGTGGCCAGACGGTGATGCGTTTGCCGACGCCCGACGCCGCGAACTACGACGAGGGTCTGGAGCGCGCGCGCCGCTTCATCGCCACCTGGCACAGCCACGAGCGCGTCGTGCCGACGATCGCACCGCACGCGCCGTATACGTGTACCGATGAGATCTACCAGCGCGCCGCAGCGCTCTGCCGTCAGTACGGCGTGCCGCTGGTGACGCACCTCTCCGAGACGGCGCGCGAGGTCGATGAGAGCCGCAGCGAGCGCAAGGCTACGCCGATCGGTTACGCCAGCCGCGTCGGCGCCTTCGACGTGCCGTGTATCGCTGCCCACTGCGTACACGCCACCGACGACGATATTCTGCTGCTGCGCGAGCGCGGTGTGGGTGCCGTACCTTGCCCCACCAGCAACCTTAAGCTCGCCAGCGGTATTGCACCCTACCGCAAGCTGATCAATGGCGGCGTGCGCACTGGCCTTGGCACCGATGGCCCGGCTTCAAACGACGACCAGGATATGTTCACCGAGATTCAGCTTGCTGCCCTGCTGCCCAAAGGTGTTAGCGGCGACCCCACCGCCGTGCCGGCGCGCGAGGCTTTTGCCCTCGCCACCTGCTGGGGCGCGCGCGCCGTGCATCTTGATCATCTTGTTGGCTCGCTCGAGGCGGGCAAACGCGCCGATATCGCTGTGGTAGAACTGGGCAAGCTGCATAGTGCGCCGCGCTACACCTATAGCGCCGACGCAGTGTACGCCCACCTCGTCTATGGCGCGCGCGCTGCCGACGTGCGCGATGTTTTTGTCGACGGGCGGGCGTTGCTGCGCGATCATCAGCTGCTCACACTCGACGAGCCCGCTATTCTTGAGCGCGCCCAGGCTGTCGCTGAGAAGATCAACAGCTTTCTCGCCAACCGCGAGCAGAACTTGCTCGCCAAGATTATCGCGATCGGCGGCGTGCAGCCCAGCGAGATCTTCGAGATCCAGGTTAAGGCGCGTATCGACGCCGACGGCATCCAGAAGCTAGAGGGCTTGCTCGGCTCGCCGCTGGTGCTCGTCACTAAGCCCAGCGAGCGCCTGCAGTACGATACCTACTTTTGTTTAAGAACGCCGAGCGCATTCGCATTCGCGAGG
>JAAUTF010000458.1 GCA_012031775.1 Candidatus Altimarinota bacterium
CGAACGTTAGCTACATCGATTAGCGGGGGATGTTGTACTGGGGTGTAACAAAGATCTGCCGGGTGAGCAGTCGGCATGGTGGCCTGGCTGCGCTCGCAGCTGCCTGTGCAGGCGAGCAGGGCAAGTACTGGCCGGTACACAAAGCCTTATTCCGCGAGCCAGGCTGGGATGGCGAAGCGGTGGCAGCGCGTACTGCTATCGACAAGATATTTGCGGTGTCGGATGTTGATACAGCAGCAGCTGCCGTGTGTATGGCGGAAGAACGGCACCGAGACCTGATCGACGCCGATGTGGCCGAGGCGCACGCGCTACGAGTTTTTGGAACGCCGGTGTATTTCATCAACGGCAAAGTACTCAGCGGTGCGCATTCGTATGAGACCTGGGCCGACATTCTTGAGCAAGAACTGCGCACGATGGAGTAGCGCAGCTGTTAAAAGGAGGAAGCCATGTTTCACAGTATCCTCGTACCATTAGACGGATCGCAGGCGAGCGAACGAGCGCTTGGGCCTGCCGGCACGCTGGCAGCGGTGAGCGGTGGTGAGGTGCATCTGGTGCATGTTCACGTTGCGGCGAGCGTAAACCCGATCATGGAGGAAGGGCTGCCGGTGATCGATGCGCAGCTGCAATCGCAGGCCGAGGCCCACGAGCGAGCGTATCTAGAGCGGATGGCGAGGCAAGTGCAGGGGCAAACCGTGGCGACTTGCGTGACGACGCGCTTGATCCAGGGGAGCGAGACAGTAGCACAAACTATCGGTATGTACGCTCGGCAAGTGGCGACCGACCTGGTGGTGATGACGACGCATGGACGTGGCGGCTTCGAGCGTTTCTGGCTGGGCAGTGTGGCCGACAGCCTGGTACGCAGCCTTGTCATTCCGCTCCTGCTGCTACGCCCTACCGAAGCTGTGCAGCTGCAAACATTACCGCAGCGCATTCTGGTGCCGCTCGACGGTTCGACGAACGCTGAGCGGGTGCTTGAACCAGCGCAACGGCTGGCGACACTGAGTAAGGCGTCGCTTACACTGCTCTTTGTAGAAGAGGAAAGTGCATCGACCTTCGATGCCCAGCACTATCTGCAGCAGATCGCGCAGCGGCTGAGCACGGCAGGTTTACAGGCCGAGGTACGCGTGGTGCCAGCACAGCGCAGCGTGGCGGCGGTGATCATCAGCCAGGCAGCGGATTTTGATATGGTAGCGATGGCAACACGCGGGCGAGGCGGCGCAGCGGCGATGTTTGTCGGCAGCGTGACAGATAAAGTACTGCGCGGCTGCGATGCGCCGATGTTGGTGTTTGGGCCGGAGTGAGGGCAGAGGGCTGTGTAAAACGCTGTGCCCTCTGCGTACTCTGCGGTTCGCATCTGCCCAGCCTGTGCGGCTTTTGCGCCTTTGCGGTTCAACCGAGAGCCGTATTGTACATAGGATTAAAGACTTGAAGGCGATACGGACATGGTTAAGCCGCGGGCATGGGGAGGCAGACGATGGGCCACGGCTTGAGCGCATCGAAGCTTTTCGATCGAAACTGCTCGGCAACGAGCGTGAACTGAACGTGTATCTACCGCCAGGATACAACCGCGAGCGGCGGCGTTACCCGTTGCTGATCGCCCATGACGGGCAAGACCTGGATGCGTGGCGGATGGAGGAGACGCTGAAGCAGCTCTACGCCACGCACATGCTTGCGCCGTTGGTCGTGGTCGGGGTTGAGGCCATCGACCGTCTCGACGAATACGGCACGGCTGGGCGCGTCAACGCGCAGGGCTCGGCGGACGAGCGAGTCTCTACACACGTTTTGTACTTGAAGAACTCGTGCCATACGTGCAAACACAGTATCATCTGTTGCGGGGCGCGCACAACCGCGCTATCATGGGCGCATCATTGGGCGGGCTGTCAGCGTTCGATATCGGCTGGCGGCACCCAGAACATTTCGGGACGATCGGCGTTTTCTCGGGATCTTTCTGGTGGCGTAGCGATGACAGCAGCCTTGCAGCGAAGGTATCGTCGCGGATTGCGCACGCCCTGGTGCGTGAGCGACGCCGACATACGAAGTTGCGTTTCTGGTTTGAGGCCGGTCTGTATGATGAGACAGCCGACCGTGATGGCGACGGTGTTATCGACGCCATCCAGGACACAATCGAGCTCATCGACGAACTGGTGCGAGGCGGCTACGAGCGCGGGGCCGATCTCGTCTACCGCGAGGTAGCTGGCGATCACAGCCCGGCCACGTGGGCCGAATACCTGCCAGAATTTCTCACCTGGGCCTTTGGGCCAACGAAGAGCACAGGGTAGCTGTTAGCGATAGCAAAAGCGCACCTAAGGAGTATTGTATGACTACGTATCAGAAGCCGCCTGACAATGAGCTGCGGGAGCGATTGACGCCGATGCAGTATAAGGTAACGCAGCACGAAGGCACCGAGCCGCCGTTTCGCAACGAGTACTGGGACAATCACGAGGCCGGCATTTATGTCGACATCGTCTCGGGTGAGCCGCTGTTCAGTTCACGCGACAAGTTCGACT
This sequence comes from Candidatus Altimarinota bacterium, assembly GCA_012031775.1. Taxonomy (GTDB): domain Bacteria; phylum Chloroflexota; class Chloroflexia; order Chloroflexales; family Chloroflexaceae; genus JAAUTF01. The sequence continues at coordinate 2,508 of JAAUTF010000458.1, forward strand.
CGGGCACAGGCTGGCCGAGCTTTACGCAGCCGATCGATGCGGCGAACGTGGTGACACGGAGCGACCGAACGCTGTGGATGGTGCGTACAGAGGTGCGCTCAAAGCACGGTGATTCGCATCTGGGCCATGTCTTCGACGATGGCCCAGCGCCAACCGGACAGCGTTATTGTATGAATTCAGCGTCATTGCGCTTCATTCCGCTCGATAAGCTAGAAGAAGAGGGCTACGGGGAGTATCGTAAGCTGTTTAGCTAATGCTATGGTCGTGCGTGTGGGCGGTTTGGCATAACCGCCCATGCGTGCGTTTGACAAGCGTTCGCGCGTCTGCTATAATCCAGCGCGGTGTAAGAAAACAACATATTCCTCGATAGCTCAACGGTAGAGCATCTGACTGTTAATCAGAGGGTTCCTGGTTCGAATCCAGGTCGAGGAGCCAACACAACAAAAGGCGCGCTAGCATTGCTAGCGCGCCTTTTGTTGTGGCAGCAACAAGACACAAGAAATGTTTGCTTGAAATTTTCAGAGAAGATGCTACAATTGGTATGATTGTTCGAGGGAAGGGAGCACACAGATGCCCACAAGTCTCCGCGAAGTCGCTGTCGCGGCCGGTGTCTCGTTAAGCACCGCGTCGCGCGTCTTCACCAATGCTGCTACGGTTTCGCCGGAGATCCGCGAGCGGGTGCTGGCGGCAAGCGAGGAGTTGAGGTATCGGCCACGGGCGCGGGTGCCGCGCCAGGAAACACAAGCGCTGCGCAATCTGATATTCCTGGTACGCGTTCACAACCGGGCTGGCCTGGCGGCGATGCTAGGTGACTTCTACGGCTATGTGCTGCAGGGCGTAGAGGCCGAATGCCGACGTCAGCGCGTCAGTATGCGTTTTGCGCTCGACGATGACAGCTTATTGGAGTCGCAGCTCGAGCGGCTGGAGCCACCGGGCGACAGCGGTATTTTACTGGTCGGCCCCTTCACTGCCGCCGATGTGGCCACAGTACAGCGCTTTGGCTACCCGCTCGTTTTGCTGAACAACGTGGTCGAGCAGCCGGTTGACGCAGTGCTACCGGATTACTTTCTCGGCGCGCAGCTCGCGGTGCGCCACCTACTGGCCGCTGGTCATCGGCGGATCGCGTATCTTCATGGGCGCGATCGCTACACGACGCGTTTGCGGCAGCAGGGCTATGAAACGGCGTTGCGCGAGGCCGGTATCACACCCGATCCACAGTGGCTAGTGAGCTCGTCGATGTCGCCGCAGGCCGCGCGCGAGGCGGTGGTGGAGTTGCTGCGGCGTGATACGGGCTGCACAGCGCTGTTTTGCGTGAACGATGTGAGCGCATATGGCGCATTGCTAGCGCTCGCCGATGAGGGATTGATCCCTGGTGCTGACTTTTCGCTCGTCGGCTTCGACGATGTCGACCTTTCGGCGCTGACAACAACTAGCCTGACAACGATCCACGTGCCAAAATTGGAGATGGGAGCGCTGGCGGTGCGGCGGCTGCAGGAGCGCGCCGCCGACGCCGATGGGCCGATCCAGCGCGTGCTGCTCGGGGTACATTTGGTAGCGCGTGAAACGGTGTGCGTGCCGACACAAGCGACAATGCGGAGCCGGGCACGTGCGCAAGAGACGCAAGCCAGGCAGCAACCAAGTGGCGGGTGAGCGCAGCCTGAGGGGCTCGATGGGCTTGCCGTCGGCGCAAGCGATCTGCGTAATGCTATTGTAAGGGAGTAAGGCCTGTGCAGATCACAGACATCACGATTGAGACCTATCGCTGGCCGCGAACCACACCGATCGCTAACGGCAAACATACGTACACGAATGTCGGGATGACACTAGTGAAGATCGTGACGAGCGAGGGCATCACCGGCATGGGCTTTGCTGGCGGGGCAGGCGCGGTGGAAAAAGCGACGGTTATGCAGCTCAAGCCGCTGCTGATCGGCGAAGACCCGCTGGCGAGCGAGCGGATCTGGCATAAGCTGTGGGTACCAAAAAAGATCGGTCGACGTGGCCTGACAACGCGCGCAATCAGTGCGATCGACATCGGCCTATGGGATATTCGCGCTAAAGTTGCCGGGCTGCCGCTCTATAAACTCCTCGGTGGCTACACCGATCGTGTGCCGACGTATATTGCTGGTGGCTATTATGCGGCGGGCAAAGGGCTAACGGAGCTGGCCGCCGAGATGGTGGGCTATGTAGAGATGGGCGCGCGGGCGGTGAAAATGAAAGTGGGCGCTGTGCCGTATGCCGAGGATGTTGCACGTGTGCGGGCAGTACGGGCCGCGATCGGCCCAGATATCAAGCTGATGGTAGATGCTAATTGCGCGTATAAGCCCTATGAGGCGGCGCAGTTTGCGCGGCGGATCGAGGAATTCGAGCCGTTCTGGTTCGAGGAACCGGTGGCACCAGACGACTACGAGGGCTATCGGCGCATCGCGCAGACGACGCTGATCCCGCTGGCGGCGGGCGAGAACGAGTACACACGTTACGGCTTCCGCGATCTGATCGCCACCGGGGCGGTACCCATTCTAAACGCCGATGCAACGCATATGGGCGGCATCAGTGAATTTATGAAGGTCGCCGCGCTCGCACAAGCGCACGACCTCGATATTGCGCCCCACGGTGAACAGGAAGTACATGTGCATTTGGTGGCGGCTATTGCCAATGGGCTGATGCTGGAGTTCTACCCGGCGGCTTTCAATCCGCTCTGGGAGACCATGTACCACGCAGCACTACGCCTCAACAACGATGGCACGGTAAGCCCGCCGGAG
>JAAUTF010000011.1 GCA_012031775.1 Candidatus Altimarinota bacterium
AGCGCGCGCGCGATCGCCTCGCTCTGGTTGAAGCCGCGCTCGGCCAGCGCTCGGCATGCAAGGGGACAGGGATGAGTGTTCCGTGCAGCGGCGCTCGGGCAGCGCAGCGACGACGTGTGCAGCGAGCGCGGTGGCTACCCGACGCTGACCATGATATTTTAGACCATGGATCGCCTGCTGTAGCGGCCCGCTGTAGACCCAGGCAACATAGACGGCGTCGAGCTGCGCGGGGTAGCTATCTTCAGGGTAGGGCGCTAACTGGTGCAGGCAGCGCTTGCAGAACAGTTCCCCCCAGCTCTCACAGCCCACGCAGCGATCGGGGAAGAGAAATTTGAGCAAGGTATCGCGTAGGTTCATGATCAATCCGGTTGAGAACAGAAAACTGAGAGCCGAGAACCTAGGAACGTAGGAACCTAGTGCAATTGCAGATTGCAGATTTGAGATTGCAGATTACCCCGCCGCATTGGGACGCCATCTTCATGCCTGCGATGGCCAAATATGTCGCTTGGAACTGCACTAGGAACCAAGCGTGCAAAGCGCGGAGCGCAGAGCGCAGGGCATAGATAGATGCTGTGGACTTCTGAATTCTGAATCCTGAATTCTGAATTCTCACAACATATACACCGTTTGAGCGGGGCAAAAAGTTACGGTCGGTTTCGGTGTACAATAGCAATACCCGCGATGACGCCGCGCGGCGCTGAAGCTGAACGGAACGAGCCGCATGACCTTTGAATCGATCGATGCGCTACAGGGAGAGCTGGCCGCAAACGCCTACGTGGCCGATCGCTCGCTAAGTACGGCGATTTACCTGGCGCTGAAGCTGAATAAGCCGTTGCTGCTCGAAGGCGAGGCTGGTGTCGGCAAGACCGAGATCGCCAAAACACTGTCACGGATGCTCGACCGACCGCTGATCCGGCTGCAATGCTACGAGGGTCTTGACGTTAATAATACGATTTATGAATGGAATTATGCGCGCCAGATGCTGCAAATCAGGCTTTTAGAAGCGCAGGGCGTAGCGCAGAGCGAGAGTGCGGTCAAGGAAATTTTCGGCCCCGAGTTCCTGATCAAACGCCCGCTGTTGCAAGCGATCGAGGCTAGCGCCGAAAAGCCACCGATCTTGCTGATCGATGAGATCGATCGCGCCGACGAGGAATTCGAGGCCTTCCTGCTGGAGCTGCTCTCGGACTGGCAAATTTCCATCCCAGAGATCGGCACGCTGCGCGCCGAACAACCGCCAACCGTGATTATCACCTCAAATCGTACCCGCGAAGTCCACGATGCGCTGAAGCGACGCTGCCTCTTCTATTGGGTGGATTACCCGACACTCGACAAAGAGCTGCTGATTGTCCGTGCGCGCATCCCTGAGGCCGACGCGACACTTGCCAAGCAAGTGGTGATGGTGGTGCAGGAGCTGCGGCGTATGGATCTGTATAAGCTGCCGGGCGTGGCCGAGACACTCGACTGGGTCGCGGCACTCGTGGCGCTTGACCAGCGCGCGCTTTCACCGCTGGTGGTAGAGGATACGCTCGGTGCGATTCTCAAATACCAGGACGATGTTGCGCAAGTGCGTGGCCAGGGTGTTACGGAATTGCTGCGACGGGCGAGTGCGGGGTGAAGCTTGAGAATTCAGGAGTCAGAATTCAGAATTCAGAAGTATCAGCGCCGCACCGCCAAGCTGTGAAATGGCATAGCGCGACGAACCACGGAACCACGGAACAACTACAGAGCACCAGGGCGCAGAGCCAAGAGTGCAGGGCGCAGCATGCTGCGCCGCAAAAACCAATGAACGAAACTGAAAACGTCGCCACAGTGCTGGAGCAGCTGCGTCTAGAGGTGCGCAGCCAGCATGCGGCCTCAGCGGCAAACCAGCCTGGTGGCGGGCCACGCGAGCGCGAGCTGCGCCACTGCGCCGAGCAACTGGAAATAACGCGCGTGGTGAGCGCGCACTGGCCGATCGAGGGCCGCAACACTGTAGAACATGGTATAGCCTTCATCAACAAAGTGGTGCGGCGCTATCTCCGGTGGTATATCAACCCCATCGTCGAGCAGCAAAACGCCTTTAACGATGTGTCAGCGCGCGCGCTGCGTCTGCTGATCGCTGAAAACGCCGCGCTGCGCGCCGAGATCGCCGCGCTGAAAGCACGCCAGGAAGAAGTGTAGTTTTTACTACTGCGGGCGCAGAACACGAAGCGGACGCATCAAGCTGCTTTTTTATGATGTGTGTACCACATTGATATGGCTAAGCGAATCTTGATCTGTGCAACGCAGGTGCCCTTTGTGCGCGGTGGCGCGGAGTATTTGGTGGATGGTCTGCGTGATGCGCTGCGCGCGCGCGGCCATACAGTCGATGTCGTCAGCCTGCCGTTTGCCTGGCACCCCGTCGAGCGCATCCTCGAGAGCGCCCTGGCGTGGCGGATGCTCGACATCACCACGGTGAACGGTGAGGCCGTCGACCAGGTGATCTGCACTAAATTCCCCTCGTATCTGATTCGTCACCCGCGCAAGGTGGTCTGGCTAGTGCATCAGCATCGCCAGGCCTACGATTGGTATGGCACGCCGCTGAGCGATTTCGCGAATGTAGCCGAACAGCGCGCAGTGCGCGACGCGATCTTTCGGATGGACGAGCGCGGCCTTGGCGAGGCAACAGCGCGCTTCACCATCTCGCAGAATGTCAGCCGACGATTACACCATTTTAACGGCCTCGACAGCACGCCGATCTACCCGCCAAGCCGCTACGCTGCACAGCTGTACGTTGGCCCTTATGGTGACTACATTTTATCCTCGGCGCGGCTCGATCGCGCAAAACGCCTCGATCTTTTGCTAGAGGCACTGGCCCAGATGGAGCATCCGGCGCGGGCGATCTTCGCCGGTACTGGCCCTGATCGCGCGCGGCTCGAACGGAATTACGCAGCGCCTCGGGCTTGACGCACGTGTTGAATTTCGCGGCTTCGTCGACGATGCCACCCTCGTCGATCTCTACGCCAACGCGCGCCTCGTCTATTATGCGCCGATCGACGAGGACTACGGCTTCGCTACGGTTGAAGCTTTCGGTGCTGCACGCCCGGTGGTGACGACCGCCGACGCGGGTGGCGTGCTTGAGTTCGTGCAAGATGGAGTGAACGGCTCTATCTGCACTGCCGATGCCGCCGCTATGGCCGTGCGCCTCGATGCATTCATGGCCGATGCCGCACTCGCCGAGCGCCTTGGGCGCGCCGGGCAACCATTGGTTGCGCCGATCACCTGGGATCGCGTGGTAGAACATGTGGTACTGGGGTGACATCGGGTTGGCCGGAACGCCCACATCGGTACATTGGCGGTGACCGCGATGGGGTGGGCGGGGTGGGCGCAGCATGCTGCGCCCCTACAATGCTTGCGCTGCCACGATGGCCTGCGCTGCTACTTCTGACTCCTGAATTCTGACTCCTGGCTTCTGCACTATGCCTGCTCTGCACGGTAGGCTGCAAGTTCAGCTTTGGCCTCGGCCCCAACTGAGACGAGTTTCGCCAACCATTGCTCTTTGTAGGGTTTCAGCTCGTTGATAATCGCCTGCGCTACGGCGATATTACGATACCATTTGCGGTCGGCGGGCACGATATGCCAGGGAGCATGCTCGCTGCTGCAGCGCTTCAATACATCTTCATAGGCGTGCATGTACTCGTCCCAACGTTCGCGCTCTTTCCAATCGCCTACGGCAAGCTTCCAGGCCTTCGTCACATCTTGTTCGCGTGCAATTAACCGCTCCTCTTGCTCTTCCTTGCTAATATGCAAAAAGAATTTGAGGATAATCGTTTTGTTCTCGGCCAGCAGCCGCTCGAAGTCGTTAATCTGCTGATAGCGCTGCCGCCAGATGCTCTCGGACACCAGGCTGTGAACACGTACCACCAGTACGTCTTCGTAATGCGAGCGGTTGAAGATCGCGATCTGGCCACGCCGCGGTGCCGCACGATGCACCCGCCAGAGAAAGTCGTGCGCGAGCTCTTCCTCGTTTGGCACTTTAAACGCTGTGACATGGCTGCCTAGCGGCGAGACATCGCGGAACACCGCGCGCACGGTGCCGTCTTTGCCGCTGGTGTCCATGCCTTGCAGAATCACCAGCAGGCTATGCATATCAGCGGCGTAAAGCAGTTCTTGCAAATCGTCGATCTGGCGTGCGAGCGGTGCGAGCAACGCTTCACCCTGGTCTTTATCAAGGCCCGCATTGGCGCGCGTGTCATAATCGCTCAGCTTGACTTTGCTGCCCGGCGTCACCAGATGCGCCAGCATGGGAAGGGTGGACATGGCGAACCTCTTTGTTCAGAGCAGAAAACAGATGGTGTATTATAACCGCAGCGGGCGCAGAGTACATTTAATGCTCTGCGCCCGCCACGCGCTATGGTGGAATGAAGCGCTACAGATCGAGTTCGCGGTTGCGCGGCAGCTGTACCACAATAAACTCGTTGTCGTCGGGGGCAGTGGCGCGACGCCCGGTTGAGAAGGGGTAGTTGTTGTCGTTGATCACCAACAGACGACGGCCATCGATCGGGTAGACGCTCTCGATCGTCACGAAGGGGAAGCTGAAGACCGGCCCGAGGCCCACGGCACCTTCTTCGGCCTCGGTGATACCGCTGTCGTCGGTGATGGCCATGAGATCGACCAGCAACTCTTTCGCCAGCAGGCCGTTCTCGCCGGCAACACGTAGGTCGATCTTGTAGATACGCTTAAACTGGGCCGTCGCGCCCTGGCCACCATCGCGCTCGATGACGAGGAACTCGTTGTCGTTGATAGCGGTAAAATCGCCGATCGCGTGAGCCGGGTTTTCCATCGGGTAGAAGAAGGCGTTGCCGGTGTAGGCCTCGCGCGCCAGATCGAACTCCAGGATCAGCAGGCGAGTGCGGATGGGATCATCGAAGAGCGGGCCTTCCAGCATCGGGTACAGCTTCGTACCGCTGGCGTTGAGCGCCATGCCCTCGAAGCCACGGCTGCTGGGCACGTTAGCGGCAGCACGACGGGCGTCGGCGTCGGGCAGGCCGGCGAAGTCTGGGTGGTCGGGTGATTTTACGGCATCTAGGCCGCGCCCAGCTGCCAGGAAAGCGTTCGGCAGCGGTGTGGCAAAAGGCGCGTCGAGCACGCGTCCGTTCGCATCAACGTGCAGTAGGTAAGGGCCGAACTCCTCGCCGATCCAAAACGTGCCATCGGGAGCCTGGCGAAACGACTCAGGATCGAAATCGCTGCCAGTCAGTACGCGGTCGCCGCTAGCATTAACGATCGGAAGGACACCAGGCCGTTCGGATCGCTTAGCTCAGTGAAGCCATCGACGCTCACCGCACCGCTGGCAAAATTCGGCGTGACACGATACCAACGCAGACGATAGTCGGGGCTATTGGCTTTGCCACCGAAACCGTTGTCGGAGAGCGCCAGGTAGCTGCCATTGTAGAGCGGCAGCACTGCGCTGAAACCTTGTACCGGATGGCTGGCAAACGGAACTGCACGCCCATTGGTATTGCCGGTGATGGCAAAGCCGGTGGGTGGGCCAGCGGCAAAGGTGTCGGCGGGCAGCACAGCGCGCCCGAGCAGGCGCACATACGGAACGGGATCCTGAGCGCGAACCGATGCACTAGCGGACAGAACGAGGGCGAGAACGAGGGTGAAGCAGAACAGCGGGCGAAGAGGCTGGCGCAACATACGTGGCTCCTTCTGGCTAGTACACTGAAGCGTAGGTTCGCCTGCGGCGAACGCCGCATCGTGGCGGGCTGAAGCTCGCGATCGACCCAAACGGATTGCTGCGGCGTTGTTCTAGGCGATGCCACGTGGTACGATAGCGCCTCGTTGTTATACCAGTGTGATGCAGAAGTTAAGCATTGGTAAAGCGCGTTGTATTTGCTCGCTTATCTGCGATAGCCATATTGCTGTGTATACTGATCGAGCTCATCTTGGCGGGCGCGGCGCTCGCGCTCAAAAGCGGCACGCTCCTCGGGCGAGAAACGCGCCAGCACATGGGCAAAGTGTTTTATCGCCACGGCCCCGCTCTGGCTGTAGATCGGGCAACCAAACTCGTTATACTGCTCATCATAGTAAGTTTGCTGCTTCATAAACACCTCGCCAGTAGAAAGCCACTACTTACAGCAGCGTACTATCAAGCAGCGTGCCAATCGGCGGTATAATACCGGCCACAAGATGTTGGTAGAGATCACGAGGCCTTACCTCGCGACCGACCTCTGCCAACGCCTTCTCAAAAAGCGTGTGGTTAACCAAAGGAGCAGAGGGCGTGTCAATTGTTGTTGTCGGCGGAGGTGCGATCGGGCTGCTGGTGGCAGGGCGGCTCACCCTGGCCGATCTGCCGGTGGCGGTACTCGGGCGCGCAAGCACTGTGCGCACCTTCAGCGTACTACCTTACGGCTTCAGCACCATGGCACGATCGAACAGATCGACAGCCTAAGCATAGTCGACCACGTCGACGATCTGCCTGCAAGCATGCAGAAGCCGCAGTTAGCGATTCTCTCGGTGAAGGGCTACGACACGCCAGGTGCCATTTCTACGCTCGAAGCGCTCGACGCGCGGCAGATATTAACTTTGCAAAACGGTCTGGGCAACGAGGAAGCGCTGATCACCGCCTTCGGGCCAGCGCGTGTGCTTTCGGGGGCTATCACTACCTCGGTCGAGCCGCAGAGCGAGAACGAGATCGCAATCACCAAGATGGGCGGTATCGGCCTGGCGACAACAGACGGCAAGGCTGACTTGACGCCCTGGCTGGCCGCGTTTAGCGCCGCCAGTTTCCCGACGCGGGCTTACAGCGATTATCACGCGCTAAAATGGTCGAAGGCGCTGCTAAATATGCTTGGCAATGGCACAGCAGCCATTCTCGATTTGCCAGTCAGCACTATCTATGCCGATAAGCGCCTTATCGCACTGGAAGTGCGCGCCGCGCGCGAGGCCTTGGCAGTGATGGACAAGCGCCGCATCACAGCGGTCAATCTGCCGCGCTACCCGGCGGCAACACTGGCCACAGCCCTGCGTTTCTACCACCACCTTTGCTCTACCCAGGCTCCAGCGTGCTGTTGGCGGCGGGCGTGGCGGCAAAGATCCGTCGCTGCTGCGCGATATGCGCGCCGGACGCAAACGTAGCGAGGGCGAATTCCTCTACGGTGCGATCGCGCCGCCGGTGCCAAATCCGGTGTTCCAACCCCCGTTAATGCAACGATCTGGCGTATTCTAGGCGGTATTTCCAGCGGTCTCATCCCCTGGGCCGCGTACCGTGGGCAGGTGGAGAAGTTTGTGGCGGAATGTGACACGCCGTAGGTCGCGCAGGCGCGACCCTACGGCGGCTCGATTTAGTCGGGGATAACGAGCACCATGCCGACCCGAATGAGATCGGGGTTCGCGATTTTGTCACGATTGAGGGCGAAGATCTCGGGCCAGCGCGCCGCCGACCCAAGCAGCTGTGCGGCAATAGCGCGCAGGGTGTCGCCGCGCTGCACGCGATGGGTGCGCTGACGTGTGATCGGCGGTGCTGTGTCGATCGTCACCGTGCCGACACCAGCAAAGTTAAATAGGTCGCCGAGGGTGAAGTCTTTCTCTTGCGCGCCGAGGAAGGGCTTCCAGCGCCGATTGCTCGACAGGAAGGAGCGCTGGTCGCCCACCAACAGGCCGATCAAGACCTGCGCCACGATCTGGCCGCCCACTTCGCCAGTTGCTGCCCACCGTGCTGCACCTCCGCCTCTTTCAGAATGTAGTACCACAGCGGCGCAACGCCTGCTGGAAAGCCCAGTCCGTCGATCTCCAGCTCGGCGTCGCTGAGGATGTGCTTGGCCTCCATCACACGTGCCACTAGCTGGCCCGGCGGCAGGCCAAAGGCCCGCCCGCGCTTAAGGTTGCGCAACGGCAGCGAACGTGGGTCGAGCGGGTTGCCTGGCGCGATATTCGGCAGCGTGAAGAGCGGCGGCGACAGCTTGCCGTCGATCATTTTGCTCTCCTGGGGGAAGCCATCGGCGGGCACAACGCCCGGAATACGATTGAAGCGCGCCCAATCTACCGCGCGATCGGCGTTGAGCACGGGGTGGCCGGCGGCGGCGGCAACAAGATTGCCGCCAACCGCGAGGCTCGGGCCGTTCGGCACATCCGAGAAGAGCAGCGCACCAAAGGCGTTGTTGATGCTGTAGCCCGCGCGCACCTGACTGTGGCCGAAACGATACGCTGCCACGGCGAACTCCACCGGGATGAACGGATCTTCACTCCAACGGTAGAAGGTCAGATAGTCGAGCACATTGCCGATTGGGTCTTGGCCAACAAGCGGGCCGCTGGTGCCAAGCAAGGTATTGATCGTCTCCTGGCCCACGATCAGCGGCAGAAACTCGTTGAGCACGATCCACTGATAATGCCAGCGCACGATGCGCTGCGCATCGGCAAACGCCAGGCGGTCGTCGAGCGGCTTGGTGCCGTGCTCGTTGCCATGAGCGCGGATATGGTCGACGACCTTGTTGTGAAACTTCAAAAAGGCCAGGTGCAGCTGTGAAACGATCAGGTTCTCGTCGTTGCGCGGATCGCCGATCAGCGCCGTGCCCTGGCGATTGCGCGGCAGATCGTTCTCGGCACCTCGCGAATCCAAGCCGATCAGCAGCTTGGCAGGAGAGGCACGCGGCCCCGCCGAGCTATCGTAAAGGAACGGACTCACGGATGGCCCCGCGCCATAAACATTGTCGAGCTCGAGCACGGGCGTGCGGAAGTTCCAGATCGCCTCCGGATCGTTCTGCTGCTCTAGGCTGGATGTCGGATCAAAGGTGATATCGTGGTCGACGAACTGGCCAAAGAAGGTGAAGCCAGCTGGGATGCGCGGGTTGACCGGCCCGCCGCCGCCGATCTGGCGCGGCTCCTGGCTATCGGCCACGATCTTCGCGACCAATGCTTCTAACATCGCATCGCTGAAGGGAAAGGCTTCGAGACCGGGAAACATACGGCCAAACACACCCGTCTGCGCGAACGTCGAGCGGGCGACGTTCTCCTGGGCCAGCGCCCGATGCATACTACCGTGGTAGCTCATAGTTGACCTCCTGGTGTGCGGGAGGTTACAGGTTACAGGTTATGAGGATGGTCACAATAACGTGTTGCGTGGCTGCAACCGCAAGCTGTAACGGCTCCCGAACAGTAAGGTAGCCGACGTGCTCCCGCTGAAGTACAGCATCGTCACGTGCGGTAACAATATCAACGGGGCACTGTGCGCTGTTTAGGGAAAGAGTTGAATACCGTTGTTAGCGCCGATGACCATTTTTCAAACTATTTTGCCCTCAGAAAGATTGTTTTTTAACCACTTGGCGTATTACAATAGAAGCATTCCTTCCACAACACAGCGGATCCGAGGGCATCATGGTCAAAAGGCATGAGCAAGGCCCCTCAGGCGAGGCGAGCTATCGTGCTAATGAGATGCGCGTGCTCGCGGGCTGGATCGCTTCCGGCGCTAGCGGCTCGGTCGTCGGGCTTGTCGGCTCGGGGCGCTCGAACTTACTCAAGTTTCTCTGTGAACACCCAACGGCCTTGAACGCCTATCAGCCGGAGCTTGCGCGCTCGGTCGCGCTGGTCGCAGTCGATCTCTACGATCTGCCAAGCATCAACCTCGCCGATCTTTACCGCACGATTTTGCACGCCTTCTACTGGATCCGCGAGGATCTACCGCCACCGTTGGGCGCGATCGTCACCACGCTGTTCAGCGAGCATCGCGCGATTAGCGACGCCTTTCTCACCCAGACCGCGCTGTACGAGCTGCTGCTGGCCTTTCAAAGGGAGCAGGTGCGTGTGGTTTTGGTTATGAATCGCTTCGATCGCTTCTGCGAGCGCAGCACGCTGCATATGGTCAACACGCTGCGCGGCCTACGCGACCGCTTCAAAGAGACGCTGAGCTATATTGTGGGCATGCGCCAGGCCGTAGCGTATCTACCAGATCCAACGGTGCTTGGCGACATGTACGAGCTGTTCGACAATCATATCTGCTATGTGGGCGCGCTGAACAGTGCAGATAGCCGTAAAATGGTGACGCGGTTGGCGCGGGCCGGGCTAGCGACCCCAGAAACGCACGAGGTGGCCGCGATGCTGCAGCTGAGCGGCGGCTACCCAAGTATTCTACGCGCGATCGTAGATTGGTGGTACAGCGGTGTGGAGCGACCCGGCCCGCCGCACGAATGGGCCACAATCTTGCTCGACGAGGCAACGATCCGTTACCGTATCGACCGGCTGTGGCAGGGCTTGACGGAAGAAGAGCGCCAGGCCCTCGTCGACCTATCACGCCGCCAGCAGCACAACACTTCCCGCAGCCGTTCTGCTGCGACAAATGGTGAGGATATAGCAGTACAGCGCACCACCACGGTCTTACGGCGGCTCGTCGCTAAAGGTTGTTGTCGGGACAACGATGGCCAGTGGCGCATTAACGGCGACCTGCTGGCGATGCTGGTGGCGCGCTACAGCGGCGATGTGCGTGGGCGCATCTGGTTCGATGAGAACACGCAGACGATCATGCAAGGCCAGAACCCGATCGAAGGCTTGACACCGTTAGAGTACGCAATCTTGCGTTTCCTCACGGTACACCCCGGCACACGCCACAGCAGTAACACCATCATCGAGCACGGCTGGTCGAATGTCGACATTCGCGAGGCCATCACTACGAACAATCTGCAGGTGCACGTCTCGAACATTCGCCGGAAGATCGAGCCACAGCCAACCGAGCCGCGCTATCTTATCACTTGGCACGGGCGTCCCGGTGGATATCAGTTCTTCCCAGAGGGTAAGCCGAACGCAAAATAACGCGTATGTCGCCACCAGAGCTGAATAATCCACTTTCGATCGCTGTAACGCCGGAGATCACCGAGACCCTCCGGCGTTTGTTTGTGCGTCACCGCCGGGTTACATTGATCAAGGAGTTTTCAAACGGCCTCAGCGGCAGCCGCGTGTTCGCGGTGCGCCCGCTCAGCAGCGAGGGCAGGCCAGAGTTACCGGCAGTCGTGAAGATCGCCAGCACGAGCATGATCAAGCAGGAGCTCAAGGCGATCCGGCGGCTTATCGACAACCGCCTGCCCAAAGCGACAACAAACGCGTCGCGCTCGATCATTGTGGCGGAGCATAACCTGGGTGCTTTGCGCTACCCGATGCTCGGCAGCGGCAACGACGAGATTTTAAGCCTGCACGACTATTTTCATCAGCCCGATACCAGTGCCGACAGCTTGCGGCAGCTGATCGAGCGCCTGCTGTTGGTGATGGATCATATCTGGCGTTATGGCCGTGTGAAAGAGCGCTATAGCTTTGCGAACGGCTACGATGTGGTGCTGCCACCGAACCTACTGGTAGCAGTGGCGGCCGAGCCACTGCCGACGACACTGCTGACGCCAAAGCGGGCGTGTAAGCTGAAGCTGCTGCCGGGCGACGGTGTGACCGTGCGCGATTTTGTGGTGCGCAAAGTCGATCTCTCGCGCCGCACTGTTACCCTTGGCGGTGCGCCACAACACGCATTTGGCCTGCGGCTGAAGTTCCCGGACGGTATGCCGATGCCGCACTACCGGCTGTACGAGCGCATCGCAGCGGTAAGCGGTATTGTCGAGGAGACGCGCCACAGCCGACTGCGCGACGAACTGCTGCGCCTGTTCCCACAGCTCGACCCTCTAGCACCAACAGTGGCACTTGCTGAGGGTATCGGGCTACCGAACCCGCTAGCACAGCTCGACCAGATCCTGCAAGGCGGTGGAAGTGTGCATCTTGCGACAATTCACGGCGATCTCAACCTGCAGAATATACTGGTCGACATCGATGCGCAATCGCAGTTCGGCGATGTCAATCTGATCGATTTTGCCGAAGCTCGCGAAGAACATGTGCTCCACGACCTGCTACGGCTTGAAACCGAGATCATTACGCATCTCCTGCCGATTGCGATCCAGAAAGCAGGTGTCGATCCCATTACAACACTCGCCGATCTGAGCTGGCGCTGCCACCGTATGTTACGCCCGGCGGCGCTAGAGCCCGACGTGCTGGAACACAGCGAGCTGGATAAGATCTGGGCGCTGCTGCGCGCCATCCGCCGTGCCGCCCGTACCTACCTACACGACCCAAACGATCCCGACGAGTACTATCGCGGGCTCACACTCTACTTGCTTGGCGCGCTGCGCTTCCGGAACCTGAACGCGCACGCAGCGCATCCGCTGCCGAAGCGGCTAGCCTTCTGGTCGGCGCTGCTGGCCTTTGCATGGCTGCGGCACCCAGATATCGACACAACGCCGCCGACGATCAGCGCGCTGTTACGCGCGCGGCGCAGCGCAACACGCTACGCGCGCGTACGGTGGGCACCCACCTGACACGCGGCGTTGCCCAGAGCGAAGATCGCCTAGCGCGGCTGGTAACAGGTCGAGCACCACCAGTGCTCGACCGGCTCACCACATCGCGCGTGCGCTGAAGCCGAACCGGCAGTTTCGTCGGCCGCGCGCGGAACTCCAGCAACTGGCGGCAGCGTTATGCTGCTCGCCGACCCAGAGCGGCGGCGCGATCGCGGTCTGCGGGATGGGTGGCATGGGCAAAACACAGCTGGCTGTGCAGTTTGCCTACAGCTACGGGCGTTTTTTCGAAGGCGGCGTCTTCTGGATCGCGTGTAGCGACCCACAGACGGTCGCGGCAGAGATCGCGGCCTGCGGCCTGCGCAACGCGCTCGCCTTATCGCCGCACTTCGCGGATGCACCGCTCGACGAGCAAGTACGCCAGGTGCTCGCGGAATGGGAGCAGCCCATACCACGCCTGCTGATCTTCGATAACTGCGAGTCGGTAGAATTACTCACACGTTGGCGCCCGCAGCGCGGCGGATGCCGGGTGCTGATCACCAGCCGCCGCCACGACTGGTCGGCGGTGGGGCGGCTGCCCGTACTGGCGCTGGCCGTATTACAGCGCGCAGAGAGCCTTGAGCTACTGCACAAACACCTCGTCGACGCCAGCGATGCCCAACTTGCAGATATTGCGCACGAGCTAGGCGACCTACCGCTGGCGATCCATCTGGCGGGCAGCTACCTGGCGCGCTACCGCCACGTGATCGACGCGACGCACTACCTGGCGATCCTGCGCGAGCGCTCGCCGTTGATCCATCAGTCGCTCCAGAACGGCGTGCTCACGCCCACCGAACACGATACGCATGTGGCGCGCACCTTCGCGCTCAGCTACGATCAGCTCGATAAGGAGGAACCCGCAGCCCAGCTTGCGCTGCGAGTACTGCACTGCGCGGCCTGTCTTGCTCCGGGCGCGCCCATCCCTGAGCCCCTTATGCAAGGCATGATCAACGGCGATGATGCAATGCTGCACCCGGCCCTCACCACGCCGATCAAAGCGGTTAGGCAGCTCAACGACCTTGGGTTGATCGAGATCGAACTCCAACGTAGTCGTCGCGGGCTCCGCCTGCACCGGCTCGTCGCCGCGTACACACGCGACCGGATCGGCGCGCAACTTGCGCGCCCGCGCGCCATTGCCGAACGCGCGCTGTATGCTGAGGCGGAGCGCATCAATACGCGGCGCGAGCCAGCAGCCCTGCGCGATTGGCAGATCCACCTGCGCTTTCTAGCCGACGACGCCCTGCTGCGGGGCGATGCAAGCGCTGCCGAGCTGGCCTATGTGCTCGCCGAGCATCTCTACCAGACCGGCGATTACAGGGGCTCGGAGCACTATCACGAGCAGGCCCTGGCTATCTGCCGCCGTCAGTACGGCACCCGGCACCCGCTCACAGCGCGCGTGCTAGCCGAGTACGGGAAGACGCTGCTCTACGGCGGAGCCGACGAGACGGCACAGCAGGCCCTTGCCGAGGCACTCGCCATTCAACGGCACATGCACGTCGAGCCGCTTGCGATCGCAACAACACTGAACCACCTCGGCTACCTGCACCAGATCCACGGGCGGCTCGCTGCCGCTCGGCTCTGTCACGAGGAAGCGCTGGCGCTACGTCGTGCCGAGCACGCGAGCCACCCGGAGCTTGTCGACAGCCTCTCGAACATGGCCTATATCGATTTTAAGGAACGTCATTTTGCGCAGGCCCACGCGCTGCTCGAACAGGCCTATGCGGTGCAGCTCCAAGCTACCGGCGACGACCACCCGGAGGCGGCGCGCATCCTGACCAACTGGAGCGAACTATTGCTGGCGCAAGAGCGTGCGCTCGACGCTGCACGTGTGCTTAATCGTGCCCTTGAAACACAGAAACGGCAGCTCGGCGAGGAGCACCCAGAGACCGGTCGCACCATCCTGGGCCTGGGCGAGGTGCAGCGACTGTTAGGCAATCGCGACCGCGCCATCCAGTATTACGAGCAGGCGCTGCGCATCTTCGGCGCGAATCACGGCGACGAGCACCCGCGCACTTTGCGGGCTCGCCAGCGGCTTACAGAGATGGGAGCCGCGTAAGAGCATAGTGCGCCCCTACGCGAATCGTCTATCGTATTAACCACTCCAGTTTGTCGGCGTCATATACCAATAGATATCGGCGGTGGTGCGGTCGTCGCGCAGATACGGCACAAAACGGCGCAATGTCGCTGGTTGTCCAGCCAGCGGGAACTTTGCGAACAGTGACGTCATAGAGCGCCCACAAAGCACCGATGCCCTCGCTCATCAGGCCGATGAACGGCGAGAGATAATCGGCATCGACAACCGTCATCCAGCCCACCGGCGTGTGCAGCGGGCGAAGTGCGTAAGTTCCCGCCACCAATACATCGCGCTCGGGCACTGGTCGGTCGTTAAAGTTCATAGGCAGCTTTGTGAACAGATCCGATGCAAACGAATGTGCCAGCAGGACACCGCGCACCGCCAAGTCGCCGAGCGGCTTGCCAGGCACGGGGAACATCTCCAGCGCGACCGTGCGCGCCTGCAAGCGCCGCGCCTCGCTGAGCCGAGACCATTTGACGTGATTGTAGTCAGCCCGAATGAGATACGCTTCTGAACTGCTGTCTTGCATCGTCTCCTCCGTCCCATTAGAGCAATCCTAAACAGGCTGTGTTAAGGGCGGTGTCGTCGTACGCAGCTGCGCCGCCAGCAACGACGCACGTATCTTCACAAACCGTTGATGATTGCCAGATGCCTATCGGTATGTACAGTGTAGCGGGAGATGGGCGGCAGCAAATGTGGATCGGCTGAAGCTTGACTGAAGGTTAGCCAATGTCGGCACGGCGCAGCCGTGCAACCAGTTCGCTGAGCAGCAGGGCGGTTGCACCCCAGACTTTGTGGCCATCGATAGCGTAAAAAGGCACCCGAAACGGAACTCCCTGGCGCTCCCAGTTTTCCTCGCGCACATTGGCCGGATCTTGCAGGTAGCGCAAGCTAACGCTAAACACGTCGGCAACTTCGCTGGGGTTGGGGCGCAAAGGCGGGACGTCGGCTACATAGCCAACGATGGGGCTAAGGAGAAAATTGCTCGGCGGGATATAGAACGGCGTAAGACGACCCAGCAACTCGACGCTGGCCGGGTCGATACCTAGCTCTTCATGCGCTTCACGCAGCGCGGTTGCCTCTGGGCCAGCGTCGTCGGGGTCGGTGGCACCGCCGGGCAAAGACACCTGGCCAGCGTGTTGGTTGAGCCGCGCGCTACGCAGCGTCAGCGGCAGATGCAGCTCACCGCTTTCGGGGTAGAGCAACAGCAGTGCGGCGGCAGCCCGTGGCACCTGGCCGGGCGGTGGCTGCATCGGGCGTGCCACCGTGCCCCCCAGGTCGCGCAAGATAAGCATTTCTTCAAAGCTAAGCGGTGCATTATCGGCAAGCGCACGCCGCACCAGCGCCAGTTGATCAAGCCAGATCGGCATATTCATTCCAAAACGAGTGTCGGGCGTGGTGACGGTAATGCTGTCGCCACGCCCGACACTTACTGCACATTTCGCTCGCTAGCGGGAAGCTGATACACCCCACGGTTACGACGTGGAAAGGCGTGCTCAGCGGTTGGCACAAAACGCCCAGCGGCCTCTAGGTACAGGTATTGTGCAATACGGATCGCCTGCTGATCGACTTCGATCAGGTTAAAGGCATTTTTACCGAACTCGCGGCCCTTACCGCGCTTCGAAGTCGTGGTGCCGCTCTGACAAATGATCGTACCCTGACGCAGCGTATCGACCACATCGAGCGTATTGCCGATGTACGAGACGTGCAGGTGGCCGCAGAGCAGCAGTTCAACATCGCACTCGTCGAGCAGGCGCACGGCATCATCGGCGCGGCGCAGTTCGCGGCGTTTGTGGCTGCCGGGCGGCATGAGCACGGGGTGATGCCAGACGGCGATCTTACAGTAGTCGTCGCCATAGCGCGCAAACGTTGTGCGCAGGAAATGCTGCTGGTCTTGATTAAGCCAGCCGCCATCGATCACCAAGCTTTGCGCCGAGCACGCGCCGACGACGACCAGCCCGGGCCGCTCGAAGACCGGGTTCAAATTCGATGAGATATGCCGCCGGTAGGGGCCATAGGGTTGCAACACGCGTTGGAAAGCGTTGTAGAGCGGTACATCGTGGTTACCGGGCACGAGTAGCTGCGGCTGTGGTAACGCAGCGAGCACACCGCTGATCGTGGCCCATTGTGCACGAAAATCGGCGCGCTGCACAAAATCGCCAGAGACAACCAGCAAATCCGGGCGCATCTCCTGCGCCTGCGCCACCAGACGTGCGGCGACGTGCTGGTTAAAAGGCGGGCCAGCGTGCAGATCAGAAACGTGCAAGATAGAATAAGGCACTGCCTACTCCTCAGCTGCTGGCGGTGTGGCGGTGCGCGCCTTCTCACGCGCCAGCCGCACCAGCGCGCGCAGAATTAATCCACCTTCGAGCACCAGCGCGACGATAAAGCCATATTTAACAATGAGCACTGCAATTTCCATATCTTGTTGATTCTATCATGGCTGCACGCGTGGCAATACGCCGATGGCGCGCAGGAAGCTCACACTAGCGGCGAACTGCTGGTCTTCGTAGAAGGCCACCGTCGCCTCGTTGGCACCGCGCTCCCAGGGCGAGCGCCAGTCTTCGGCGTTCGAGCGGATATTTTCCACTACCAGGCGCAACGCGGGCAGCAATGCACGAATATCGGTCGGTCCGTAGCCTTCCCACCACTCGGGCGTGAGCATACGGATGTGGCGCGCGCTATGCGCAACCAGTTCGATCTGGCAGGTCACCTCGCGCGGCAGCTGGCCGATGATCTCGAAGATATGACGAAAATTGTGGTCGCCTTCACCCAACGCACAGCGCACCATACGGTAGCCGAAAGGCGTCGGATAGGCGAGATAGTCGGAGAGATGGATATTGCAAATATAGGGTGCGAGGTGCTGAAGTGCGTCGGGCGGATACTGCGCCACCGCGAGCGCATTCGTCAGATCGAAGGTAACGGCGATATTCGGCCCGCCGACGGCCTCGCAGATCGCGATCAGGTCGGCACTGGTAGCATCCTGGTGATTCTCCACTGCCAGCGTTACGCCGTGCGCCTCGGCCAACGGGCGCACCTGGCAGAGCACATCGATCGTGCGCTCCAGCTGCGCGCCCAGCCGCCCCGGTAGAGCGTGGCGTGCGCCCTCAAGCACCGGGCTGACGAGCACGCGCAGCACCCTGGCTCCGATCTGGGCTGCGGCCGGGATATGCTCTTGCAGCGTGCCAACATCGGCGATATCGGTATCGACAACTGGTGTGAGGCCGTAGAGTGCCAGCCGCTCACGCAGCGGAGTCAAGCGCGCGGCGGTGAGATCGGGCAGCATCGAGAGCGGGAACTCGATGCTCTGCAGGCCAGCCCGCGTCGCCAGGCTCATCAGCGCATCGACATCCAGCGGCGCGCTGACAAGTCGATCGGTGCCGCGCCCGATTAGGCCGCAACGAAAACTAAAGCTGAGGGCCGAGAGTCCGATGAGCATGGTTTGCACAAGGTTACAGGTTACAGGTTACAGGTTATAGGTTACAGGTCTTAGCATATGTAGCTAAACGTGGGCGAGCGCTAATCTGCCGAGAGCGCGACTTCGTCGGCGCGGGCGGCCTGGCGCTCGCCCATCGCTGCGGCGAGAATCCCTACGAGCAAGGTAACGAAGCCCAACAGCTGCAGCAGAGCAAAGCGCTCGCCAAAAAAGAACAAGGCCAGCAGCGCAGAGCCGACCGGCTCGCCGAGGATGGCCACCGCCACAAAGGTGGCGGACAGGGCGTTTAACGACCAGTTAAAGGCCGTATGGCCGAGCAGCTGCGGGCCGAGCGCCAGGCCGAGCATCAGCAGATAAGCGAACGGCGAGAAGCCGAGCAGGGCCGTCCCCGACAGCAGCACCCAGCCGAGCAAGATTACTGCCGCCGAGGTATACACCAGCCAGATATAGGCTAACACCGAGAGTCGGCGCCGCAAGCGCCGCCCGATCAGCAAGTAGGCGCTGACGGTGATCGCGCCGATAAGTGCCAGCATATTGCCGAGCAGCGGGTTGGAAAAGTTGCTGCTCTGGCTATCGCTCAGGCTGATCAAAATCGTGCCGAGCACAGTCAGCGCGATGCCGACGAGCGCGCCCCAGCCGAGCGCTCGCGGAACACGAGCAATGAAGCCAGGCCGACCCAGAGCGGGTTGGTGGCGACCAGCGCGGCGCTACTCGCTACCGAGGTGAACTCCAGCGAACTGATCCAGCTTGCGAAATGCACAGCCAGAAAGACACCCGAGACCAAGCCCAAACCGAGATCTGCGCGCCGCAGCCCGCGCAGTTCGGGGCCAGTGCGTACAAGGGCGATCGGGGTCAGGATCAGGGCCGCGAAGCCCAGCCGCAGCGCGGCGATAGTCAACGATGGCACGCCCTCGGCCTGAGCGAAGCGGATGAAGATCGAGGCGGTTGAGACGATCAACACCCCGCCGAAAAGAACAAGAAAGGGCCAGAGCGAACGCTGCGTCATGCCTAGGTGCTCCGATTTCAGGAGTCAGAAGTCAGAAGTCAGGAGTCAGAAGTCAGGAGTCAGAATAACTCGAACGGTGCTTGCTGCTCGCTAGTGACTACTAACAGACCGATTTGATACCGCACAAGATACACGCCTAACATAGAGTCTGTCAACCGTGATGGGCGCAATATGTTGCGCTCACCACGGTTGGTATCGGGTTCTGCGCTTGGTGAAGGGTTATGTGCGGGGCTGCATGCCCCTGACCCGCGCTCGGCGGGAGCTTCGCCCCCTGCACCCCGAAATGTGACTATTCGATTGCCGTAAAGCCCGTTGTTTCCCTTCGCCGTGCTCGTGAGCACGCTTTTTGGTCGTCTTCAGCGCGATAACACCACAAGAAACGGATAGCCGCCCTCTTCCACCTTACCGCATCATAGTACGCACAGACGTTCACCCGAAAGGTATACCAATGGCACTCACGACCCACAAGATGGGCACACTCGAATGGGGGTTGCTGCTGCTGCTCTCACTGTTATGGGGCGGATCGTTTTTTTCAGCAAGGTGGCGCTTGCTGAGCTACCGCCATTGACGGTGGTTTTTGTACGCGTCGCTATCGCTGCCCTCGCCCTGCACCTGATTGTGCTTGTACGCGGCAAGCGTATGCCCTTACCTAGCGGACTCTGGGGGCAATTCGCCGTAATGGGCCTGCTAAATAACTTAATCCCATTTAGCTTGATCTTCTGGAGCCAAACTCAGATCGCTAGCGGGCTTGCCTCGATCTTAAACGCGACGACGCCGCTCTGGACGGTGCTGCTCGCCCATTGGCTCACCGCCGACGAGCGACTGACGGCCAATCGTTTCACTGGCGTGCTCTGTGGTTTGCTGGGCGTTGCTGTACTGATCGGACAAGACACCTTGAGCGGGCTGGGCCTCAACGCCCTTGCACAAGCCGCTGTGATCGGCGCAGCTATCTCTTATGCTTTGGCTGGCATTTACGGCAAGCGCTTTCGTGGCGTGCCGCCCTTATTCACAGCCACCGGTCAACTTACAAGCACGACGATCGTTATGATACCAGTCGTCGCACTGCTTGACCAACCCTGGCGCTTAGCTGCGCCGAGTACGATTACCTGGGCAGCCCTGCTTGCGCTGGCGCTGCTCAGCACAGCAGCGGCCTATATCATTTACTTTCGACTGCTTGCAACAGCAGGGGCGACAAATTTATTGTTGGTGACATTTCTTATCCCGGTGAGTGCGCTGCTGCCCGGAACAACCATTTTGGGCGAACACCTGGATTTCTTGGACTTCGTCGGCATGGCTTGCATCGCGCTCGGTCTGGCGGCGATCGATGGGCGAGCGCTGCGTTGTACTCAACGCAGGCGGCAGATCGTAGCAGACGACCTCCGGTAGCAGATTCAGAAGCGGCAGAGGTAACAAGGCAGCATTGCATTCGGGCTGGACGGTACAGGGTTGAGCGGCTTAACAACGGGCTGTTCTGTACGGTGCGTGCTCCGTTCAGGGTTCCAAGGGACAACGTTCCTGGCGGGAGGCTCAGGAGGGCAACCCTTCCTCGGCGGGTGCCGGGCGCAGCACCTGCAACTTCCCCCCGCGAAGGGCAAACCCTTCCTCGGCGGGTGCAGGCGATAGCGACACTGCATGCAGTGTTGCTATCGCGTTCCTTCTACATCACCTTGACAAGGCGATCGCCCACGAGTCACAATAGCGCGAAGCGATCTACAAGGAAATAAAACTTTATGAACAACCGCACGCGCCTGAGCCGAACGCTGACGATCGCCGCGGGGGTGGCCGGGGGTGACGGGCCTGCTTGGTGCTGGTGCGCTCGGCGCGATGCGTCGTAGCCTCCCGCGCACGCGAGGGCGCGTCGCTGTGCCGGGTCTCGGTGGGCAGGCGACAATATACCGCGATAGCTGGGGTGTTCCGCATATCTATGCCGCCAGCAACGATGATCTCTTCTGCGCGCTCGGTTATGTGCATGCACAAGACCGGCTCTGGCAGATGGAGTTGCACCGCCGCACCGCCCAGGGCGGGCTCGCCGAGATCTTCGGCGAGGTCGCGCTCAGCTCCGACCGCTTCATCCGTGTGCTTGGCTTTGGCCGCATCGCGCGCCGTGAGGTCGAGCTGATCGACGATGAGACACGCGCAATTATAGCTGCCTACGTGCGTGGGGTGAATCATTGCATCGACACCTCGCACGGGCGGTTACCACTAGAATTCACGATCCTTGGCTTTACGCCACGGCCCTGGGTAATCGAGGATGTCGTGGTTTTTGCAAAGATTATGGCGCTCAACCTCAGCGCGAACTGGATGGGCGAGCTGCTCAACGCTCGTATTGTCGCCGCTGTGGGTGCCGAGCGCGCCGCTGAGATCCAGCCGCGCTACCTCGATGATCGTGCGCTGACTGTGCCGACCGGCATTCGTTACAGCCCACAGATCGGCGCGGGCGCTCTCCGCGCCTTCGCCGATGCCGCACCCTTCGTCGACCACGACAGCGTCGGCGCGAGCAACGCATGGGCGATCGGGCCTGCGCACAGTGCGAGCGGGCGCGCGCTGCTCGCTAACGATCAGCACCTCGCCATCACGCAGCCGAACATCTGGTATGAAGCGCATCTTGAGGGCGGCGACTATAGTGTGACTGGCGGCACTATCCCCGGCCTGATCCCACTGCTCACCGGCCACAACGCACGCATCGCCTGGGGCCAGACGGCTAGCGCGGTTGAT
>JAAUTF010000459.1 GCA_012031775.1 Candidatus Altimarinota bacterium
TTATGCCGAGCGCACTGCCGCTGCGGAGCCTGGGCGGCCCTGCGCTCAACCCGATCGCTGAGGCTGGCCACTACTGCTTTGATCTGAGCGCGCCGATCGTCGCTGGCACCTATGTCGCCGCCGTGGCCAGTGCCGAGGCCGCGCTAACCGGCGCGGCGCTGCTTTTGGAAGGGGAAAGTAGCGCTTATGCGCTCTGCCGCCCACCCGGCCATCACGCGGCTCGTGACTTTTGCGGGGGGTATTGCTATCTGAACAACGCCGCTGTCGCCGCGCACTTCTTGGCCTGTAATGGTAAAAGCGGACGTGTCACAGCACACGCCGATTGGACAATGCGCCCAGTGCAGGTTGCGCTGCTCGATATCGATTTCCATCACGGCAACGGCTCACAGGCGATCTTCTACGAACGTAGCGATGTGCTCTTTATCTCGATTCACGCCGATCCGGCGCGCGAGTACCCCTACTACCTTGGCTACGCCCATGAGCGCGGCAGCGGTGCCGGGGGCGGGTTATAATCTCAATTACCCGCTGGAGGCTGCTGTGAGCGACGAGCGTTACCTTGCGGTGCTCGACGAGGCGCTTGCCGCTATCTCCGCCTACGGCCCGCGTTATTTGGTACTTTCCGCCGGCTTCGACACCTTTGCCGCCGATCCGCTCGGCGACTTTTTGCTGAGCGCGGCGGCCTATAGCGCAATTGGTACACGCATCGCCGCACTCGGCCTGCCAACCCTCATTGTGCAAGAAGGCGGCTATGCCATCGATGCCCTCGGCGATAATATTGTCGCCCTTCTGCACGGATTTGCGTAAGCGTCCATGGTGCAACCGGCAATGCACCCCTAGCAGTAAAGGCCGTATTCAACAAAGTCGACGCTTGCCAGAAGGCTACTTCTGAATTCTAAATTCTGCATGCTGGCTTCTATCGAACGCAGTACTTCTCTCCCATTGCCGCTCCGCCTCGCGGCTGATAAAATAGAACTATGCAAATTCAGGCTGTTATCTTCGATCGTGACAATACCTTGATGCATTTTGCGCCCGAGCGGGTCGCCGCGCTCGAGCAGCAGATCGCTGCGATTGCGCCGAGTCTGCCGCCTGAGGCTGCGCTGCGCCATTGGTTGCAATGGGAAGGTGGCTGGCCACGTCGGGCCGAAGATGAGCCCGTATTCTGGCAGAACTTCTGGGCACGTTTTGCCGAACACCACGAGCTGTCATTACCGATAACTGAGCGCCTCTCCCAAGAGATCGGTGCGCTGTACTACACCGTTTTTGCCGCCTACCCCGATGCAATGCCGAGTTTACATACGCTCTATCGGGCGGGCTTGCGCCTCGCAGTGTTGACAAATTTTGAACTGCCTAGCGTCGACCGCACACTCACCTACGCCGGTCTCGACGCTTCCCTCTTCGATGTATTGATCTCCAGTGGGGCGACCGGGTATTGGAAGCCCGACACACGCGCCTACGAGGCAGCCCTGCTCGCGCTCAAATTGCCTGCGGCAGCTTGCGCCTTTGTCGACGATCTGCCCGAAAATGTTGCCGCTGCACGTTCAATCGGAATGCGCGGCTATCTCCTCGACCGTGCGGCTACTGCGACTGCTGACACGCACGTGATCACCTCGTTAAGCGCGCTGCCGGAGCTCTTGCTCTCCCCTTTCGGGTCGGCCTGAGCGCAGGTTTGTTGCGCCCACAGACATTACGACCCAGGCTCGTAACATCTGTCATCTCTTGCTCATCTCGTCATCTTCTCAAGTACTATCGAAATCCCTACAATCTGCATAACGAATGGCTGCGCTGTGGCGTAACCTTCGCCGAGCAGCGATCGGAACGCTGCTCAAGTGCGCATACTCCAAGGCGGAGCGATGCGCGAACAACGCACTGCCAGCACGCCCATTACGAGGAGGCTTATGGTCACCCAGCACAGCGATAGTCTCCATCGCCACCCGTCCGGCGCTCCGGCCGCGCTTCCCCGCAGCCGTGCCCCGCGGGTAGGCGTCAGCGCCGACCTCCGATGTCGCGGTGATGCAGTTGGACTTGATGACACTCGTCAGTCACTGCGCTACCGAGAGCGAGCGCTTTTACCGTGGGCAACAGCATAATACAAGCTTTAGCTACGAGCTGTTCCGACGCGCGCTTGTGGAGCGCGATGAGGCGGCGTGGGAACAGTTGTATCAGCATTACTGCGGCCTAGTTGAGGGTTGGATTCGCCGAAGTGGCGCATTCGTGAGCAGCGGCGAGAGCAGCGAGTATTTTGTTGTCGGTGCCTTTACTAAATTTTGGCGCGCGCTTACACCCGAGCGTTTTACATCCTTTCCCACCCTGGCTTCGCTGCTGCAGTACTTGCAGCTCTGCGCTACGAGCGTTGTTATCGACAGCGTGCGCGCTCAGTCGTGGTCGGAGATGTTGCCCGAAGAGACTATCAGCCCGCAGTATACGCCTAGTTACGCGCCCGACGAAGAGGCAATGAGTCGCGTCGATCGGGAGGAATTCTGGCGCTTTATCGATGGACAGCTCCATGGCGAGGTAGAACGTGTGGTGGTCTACTGTTCTTTTGCGCTCGGCCTCACGCCGCGTGCCATCTTTGCCCGCCGCAGCGATCTCTTTAGCAGTGTTAACGATGTCTATAACGTCAAGCGCAACGTACTGGGGCGGCTTAGCCGCAATACCCACCTCAAACAATTTCTTGATGTCTAACGTCTTGATGTGTAACAATGGGCAACTGCAAGCCCTAACATGATCAAAACCCGAGTTGCCTTTTTTGGTTTGTGCTGGCGATGCGCAATGCATATTGCGCATCGCCTTTTTACAATCTGCTCTATACTATGCACAGTAGTGAATTGCCATGTCGCACACGTGTTTGCGGTTTTTGCGCCGTCTCGTCTGTAAAAAATACCTAACCTTTGCGTTACTATCTATACGTGAGCGACACGTCACCTGGTAGGGAGTCGAGGAGTCCCCGGTATGGATGCTGACGAGAACTGGGACGAGGGCTGCATTTGCCCGCCGGCCCTGAGTAGTAGCGTCTTGGTGGCTGCCAGCGATGGCGACGCCGACGAAAGCACGCTTGCCCATCTGCATAGCTGCCCGCACTGTGCGCGGCGCGTAGAACGCCTGGTTGCGATGCAACGGCGGATGCAACGCGAGTTCTATCGGCTCTTTTGCCCAAGCACCGATGTACTGGTAGACTATTGCCAGGGCTTACTCGACCTAACACAGCGCGCGCGTGTAGCGCATCATATCGCATGCTGTGCGCTCTGTGCCGAAGAAGTAGCCCTGCTTGAACAAGATGTCGCGCTGCCGCTGATCAAAATTGGGCCGGAGGCGATCTACGCCTGCCGGCCACTCCGCTAAAACCGCGAACGCAGAATCCCGAGCTGTTAGAAGATACGAGCCGCAGTATGCGTCTTGTTCGCGCAGCGTCCCGCTACTCGAAGTGATCGGCGATGTAGGCTGTGAGATCGGCGACACGCACCGAGTACCCCCATTCATTATCGTACCAGGCCACGACTTTATAGAAATCGTCGCCCATCGCCATTGTCAACGGCAGATCGACGACACTGCTGTATGTTGTGCCGATAAAATCGCTGCTGACAAGTTCCGCCGGGCTGACGCCCAAAATCCCCTCTAGATCCTCGCTCTCGCTGGCTTCGATAAAGGCCTGATTGATCTCGTCAACATCGGTTGCGCGCTCCAGCAGCACGCTAAAATCGACAAGTGAGACGGTGGGCGTTGGCACGCGCACGGCGTAGCCATTAAATTTGCCTTTAAGCTCGGGAATAACCAGAGCGACAGCGCGCGCCGCACCTGTGGTTGTCGGTACGATGTTCATCGCGGCCGCACGCGCGCGCCGCAGATCCTTATGTACATTGTCCTGCAGGTTCTGATCCATCGTATATGAGTGGATAGTCGTCATCAGGCCGCGCTCGATGCCGAAGCGATCGTTAAGCACTTTGGCCACCGGGGCCAAGCAGTTGGTGGTACACGAGGCGTTCGAGACGATATGGTGGTTATCGTGGTCGTAGCGGTTTTCGTTCACACCCAGGCAGATCGTCAAATCTTCGCCCTTGGCCGGTGCAGTGATGATCACTTTCTTGGCACCAGCGTTAAGGTGCGCACGCGCCTGCTCGGCATCGGTGAAGCGCCCAGTCGACTCGATGACGATGTCTACACCGAGTTTGCCCCAGGGCAGTTGCGCCGGGTCGCGCTCGGCAAGGGCGGCGATATCGTAGCGCGCGTCTTCAAATTCGACGGTCATGCGGTCTTCGGTCACGGCAACATCACCGTCGAAAGGGCCATAGGTTGAATCGTAGCGCAGTAGGTGCGCCAGTGTTTCGTTGTCGGTTAGGTCGTTGATCGCCACGATCTCGAACTCGTCCGGATGGTATTCCAGCATCGCCTTGAAGCTCTGGCGACCGATACGTCCGAAACCGTTGATTGCGACACGTGCCATGGTTTGCCTCCTAGTCTGAGCGAGCGACGCGCAAGAGTTCTACGGCGCGGGGAAGACGATGTCGAGGGTATTATACCAACTTCGTTGTGCTTGCACAGCGTGCTACAATGTATCGTAATATAGGTCTAGCAATCCTAAAACGGTAGTGTGAGGAGCTGTGTCGTGGTTGGCGACGTAGCTGCCAACCACAGTACAAGCTGCTTCACAAACCGTGGAATGCCGGTCGAAAAAGAAGGGTTTACCATGCTGCTGACGGTCGCTATCGCGCTCGGAATGGTGGTGCTGGCTGCGGTGGGAGCGTTGCGCGGTGTACAGCGTGGCGTGCTTGCGCTGATCGCGACGATGGTGACGGGTATGCTGGTGACCTTATGGCTACCGGTCTGGTCGGCGTGGGTGAGCGCGACGTTCAATCTGGAGCTGCCCGGCCTGCCGAACTGGCTTTTTACCGGTGGGGCCTTTCTCGGATTGGCGCTGCTGCTCGGTTACGGGAGCAGTGTGTTATTGCCTCAGCCTATTACGGCCACGCCACCGCCGCCAACACTGGCCGAACGCAGTATCAGTGCGCTGCTAGGTCTGCTTAATGCGGCGTTGCTCAGCGGCTATGCCCTCTTCTTCGCTGCGGAGATCATGGGCGAGCGGCGTTTCACCGATCTCGTTGCCTCCTCGCCGCTGGCAAGCCTGATTTACAGCTGGCTGCCGTGGTTCTTGCTGGTATCTGTCGCTGGTTTCAGTGTGTTGATCGTTGTACGCCTTGCGATGCGCGCCCTCGCTAACCGGGCGCAGGCGCTCGGCCCGCAGCCACTGCCGCCCGCCAAG
>JAAUTF010000460.1 GCA_012031775.1 Candidatus Altimarinota bacterium
GGGTTCTCGGTTCTCGGTTCTCGGTTCTCGGTTCTGGGTTCTCGGTTCTCGGTTCTCGGTTCTGCGCTCTACGCTCTACGCTCTGCGCTCTGTGCCTTCCTTGCCCGCTAAGCGCCCCCAGTAAGCTGCCAACTCGGATCGATTATTCGTGCCTAGCAATCGGCTCAGCCGCTCGACATGATATTCAGCCGTCTTGCGCGAAACACACAGCAGCGTCGCGATCGTCTTGCTCGATGCCCCGGCAGCCACCATACTCAGCACGCGTACACCGGTTTCGCTCAGCTCGTCGATCATATGCAAGAAGCGGGTGCTCAAACTGGCGAAAATATTCGGGCAGAGATAGAGGCTGCGGCGACGCGTGGCAGCCAGGCCGACCCACAGATCGAAGCTGTCGAGCGATTGCAGGCCGTGGCCATTGATCCCGTGCTCGCAGGCGAGCACAAGATAGCTCAGATGCAGCGTGCGATAGAGCACAAAGACCGGCAGCTGCACCCGGCGCGGGCGTAATGTGAGCACCTCGCGAAACGTCAACGAATTCTCAGGGTCGGCCAGCACCAAAATAAGATCGGCATCGGCGAGCGACAGCCGCTGCGCATCAGCAGCGCCTGCCAGCGTAACAGTAACCTCAGCCCCAATGTTTGGTAGCAGCGTCGATAGATCGATGAGAGGATGGCGGTCGGCGACAAGGACGGCAAGGCGAAGAGACGGCTGTTGCATGAATACACCGGTTTCTAAGGTTAGGATTCAGGATTCAGGATTCAGGATTCAGAAGGACGGACGCTCCACGCGTCGTTTCGTGAGCCGTGAGCCGCACAGCTTCGCTTGGTACAAGTTCACGCTTCACGCCCCACGCTTCACGCCTCACCAACGGCGGTACCGCACACTATAAACCCAAATAACGACCTGCGCAAGGAAACAAAAAGACTAGGATTTTTCCTAGTGGACACCGCCCAAAGTGCCGGTTATGGTGAGATTTGCCCGGACTGATTGGTTGCAACGACTCCAAAAGGAAACCCTTGTGAACGCCAGAAAGACTCGTCACTCGCCTGCAATTCCTGCGCTTGCTCGCTACTTGATCGCCGTCGCGCTGCTTGTTATCATCGGCCTTATCCCCGCCGATGCCGCCGCCCGCCGCCTCACCACGATGACCGCGAATGACCAGGGCAAAGTGACCGGCACATCGTTCACCGCCGATAGCAAGCACTTTGTCTATATGCCGATTACGACAAGCCGGACGATGGGAATTACTATATAGGCCAATATGTCCCCTTCGTGAACGACCTCTACAGTGTGCCGCTCAGCGGTGGCGATGCGGTACGCCTGACCGCCCCGCTCGAAGACTTCCGGGTGGAAAACTACGACCTGAAAGGCGATAGCACAGCGGTAGTTGTTCACACCTCGAAGCGAACCACTGGACAGAACGAACTATACACCATCCCGATCAGCGGCGGTACACCGCTGCGCCTCACACCGCTCTACACTGAAACCGTCGAGAGCGAGCTGCGCGGCAAAACAAGGCTGGCTTTTACCATCACTGGTGATGACAGCCAGGTTATCTTCGGCACAGACGCGACGACGGTAGGCAAAAGCGAACTCTACAGTGTGCCGACAGATGGCGGCCCCATCGTGCGCTTGAGCCGCGACTATCCCGACCCGCCTGGCTTTGGTGTTGGCAACTGGGGTGTGCGCAGCTTCGATGTAAGTCGTGACGGTGCCTATGTTGTTTATCAGAACTCCGACGAGTTTACCGAGCGCTTGCACGGGACGCGCAGCGATGGCAGTGCGCCAATCGACTACACCGTGCCGCTCTCCACGGCTGAGTCGGTTGACAACTATTTGATCAGCAAGGATAGCAG
Organism: Candidatus Altimarinota bacterium; assembly: GCA_012031775.1. GTDB lineage: Bacteria > Chloroflexota > Chloroflexia > Chloroflexales > Chloroflexaceae > JAAUTF01. The sequence goes on from JAAUTF010000460.1 coordinate 1,857, forward strand.
TCGGCTGATCGCTCTAACAACTGATGGGTTTGAGATTCCTGGGCGTATCTACAGCACGCCGCTTGCGAACGATATACCTGTTGTGCTCACCGAGTTTTCCTATCCACAGCGCATCGACCAGCTCACCAGCAGTAACAATGGCCAGCTCTTCTATCGGCTACGAAACACAGAGACGACAACGAGCACCATTCTTCGCGTGCCACAGATGGTAACGCGGCACCCACCGTGCTAGCGGCAGATGGGCGCAGCTTTGCCCTGAGCCCGGATGAGACACATATCGTCTACATCGATACAGCCGACAATCTGTACGCGATTCCCAGCAGCGGCGGCACTGCCACCTTGCTCGATACAGCGGTCAGCGGCAGTTTCTCCTTTTTTAACCTCCATTTTACCGACGACGGTAAGATCGTGTATCAGAAGGACGCGCAGCTGTTCGTCGTCTCGCTGACGGGCGGCACACCGCTACGCCTTGACGATGCAAGCTTCACCGGCAGTGTCGCTAATTTCCGCGTCAGTGACGATACGGTCATGTACGAGACAAAACGCACGCCGGATAGCCTCAGCGAAATCTTCAGCGTGCCGATCACAGGTGGCGCGAGCACGCTTCGCTCAGGGCGCTTCCCGCTGGCATGGTGCCTATCTCGACGAGATCGCCCCTGACGGCAGCAAGCAAGTGTATCTCACCGGAACACGGCCTGGCCAGTCTGTCACCATGCGTTATCCGGCGTTCTATCACTTCAACCCCGCAGGCGACGCAGCCGAACTGCTCGACCGATCGCGCACGATTGTTGGCGATGTGCTTGAGATAGATGGAGTAACGGACTACTTCTCTCCTGATAAACAGGTATTCTCAGCGGCGACCCTCAGTGCCGATGGCAGTAGCGTCTACTACTTGGCAGATGCTGAACGTGATAACCAGTTTAACCTCTACCGTGTGCCTTTTGCGGGCGGCGAAGCGATAAAGCTGGCTGAAGGCGTCAACTATTTCCGCCTCTCACCCGATGAGACGCGCATCGTCTACTATTCGGCGACGGCAAGTGCGTACTTCAGCATCCCAAGCACCGGCGGTAATACTATCCAACTCGCTCAGGTGACAACATTCGACGCAGAAGACGATCTATCGCAATTCTTCTTCTCTGCCGACAGTCAGCAGATCATATTGCGCGTCGACGATGTTCTACGCAGCAGCGCTCTTGACGGCAGTGGCGTGATCGTGCTTGCTGATAAGGTAGCAGACTTTGTGTTTGTGCCAACGGTGAACCGCGTGGTGTATACAGTTGATGTAGACATCACGTTCGATACAGTTAAGGTGTACAGCCGCAACATCGATGGCGCAACACCAGCCGTTCTTCTCAATCCAACAGGCACAAGCGTTACTTATTTCGCAGTTACGGACGATGACGAGACGTTGGTGACAGTAACTAATAAACAGGGGACGTTCGGACTGGATCGTCCTTACAAGATTCAAGCGGTACCGGTCGGCGGTGGTGTTGTGACCGACCTGACTACGATCGCTGATGAGCAATACTTCGACGCGATGCAATTCAGCCCCGACAGTGAGCGTGTCTTGCTGACCACAAAGGATGGCTTTGACCCCTTTGCAGCGACCAAACGCGTCTTCAGCCTGCCGATCGATGGCAGCGCGGGTGTAACACTGTTCGAGGGTCAGCCAGGCCAACAGATCACGACGCAGATCAGCGCGGATAGCGCGCGGCTGCTCACCATGATCAAGGACTCAAATTACAGTTACACGCTCACCAATGTGCTGCTTACCGGCGGCACAACGACGACGGTCGCCACACTGCCTGACGGGACCTACGAAACACCCGGCTTCGCCATTACGCCCGACAGCAGCAGCGTCGTCTTTCGCACGCCCGACGGTTGGCCAGCGCGCCGTTGACCGGCACGGTAACGACGACGCTTGCAAGTGGCTTTGAGCCGTTCGGCAACGATCTCGCGATCAGCGGCGACAGCGCGCGCGTGTTTTTCAACCTCGTCAGCACGATTGAGGGCCAGCGCGCGCGACGGCTGTTTGTAGCCCCGCTCGACGGTAGCGGCCCCGAGCTGATCAGCGGGCCACTGGTGGAACGCGGTAATGTCACCGATTTCCTGGTGCATCCCAACGGGCAGTGGGCGGTCTATCGCGCCGACGCCGATAAAGACGAGGTCTTCGAGCTGTACAGCACCGCCGGGCCGAGCGCAACACTAAGCCTTACCACACAGAACGCGACGGTGATCGAGGGCAGCGGTACCACGACTGTTACGGTGGAATTGAGCGCGCCGCAGATCGAGGCGATCGCGGTCGAGTATACGCTCGGCGGTACAGCGACCGAGGGCCAGGATTACACCATCGCCGCAACACCCGCCGCCGCGCTGAGCTTTGCCCCCGGCGAGACCAGCAAAAGCCTCGTGGTGACGATCGTGGATGATGCCGCCAGCGAGGCCGCTGAGACGATCGTAATCACTTTTGCGCTCCCTGGTGGAGCTACACAGAGCATCACATTGACTATCCCCATCAACGATGCGCCGATCGTCGACCCGGAATTGAAATTGTATTTGCCGATTGTGCGACGATGACATAGTGACGCAGGCTTAGAATGAACGGGTATTGATTGTCGTGGTGTGGTGGCGGCATAGCTGCCACCACACCACGACAACCCGAAACGATGCAGCCGAATTTGGCACGACAAGCTAGTACTCTTGAGGAAAGACCGATGCCACACTTACCGCTGACACCCTACACACGCAAGGTCGTGGATCTCACCACCCAGGAAGCCGATCACTTTGGCCATTGTTATACCGGCACCGAACATGTGCTGCTCGCGCTTGCCAAGGAGCAAGATGCTATCGCGCGCGCTATTCTGCGAGAACATTCCCTGGATGCAGTTATCATTAAACAAATCGAGGAGCTTTTTGCCAGCACCACACACACTGCACATCCCAGTAACGCCTGACGGCACCCCTTACGGCAATTTCACCCCGCGCAAGCGCAGTGAATTCGTCACGACAAAGATCGAGCTGAAGGCCATCGCCGCCGCCGCCAGCACTGGGCTGAGCTGCCATCCCGTAAAGGGGTAGAAGATGCCAGCTGCCACCGGGATGAGCACAACATTGTAAATAAAAGCCCAGAATAGGTTCCAGCGGATTGTGCGCATGGTCGCCTTGCTCAAGGTGATCGCCCGCGCCACACCGCGTGGATCACCGGCCAGCAAGGTTACATCTGCGGCCTCGATCGCCACATCGGTGCCGGTGCCCATCGCGATACCAACATCGGCCTGCGCCAGGCTGGTGCGTCGTTAATACCATCGCCGACCATGGCGACCACGCGCCCACCCTCACTCGCTTGCAACTGCTGCACGTGCTGAGCTTTCTCGGCGGGCAACACCTCGGCAAGCA
>JAAUTF010000461.1 GCA_012031775.1 Candidatus Altimarinota bacterium
GCAGCGCCAGATCTTGCTCGACACGCTCACGGATGGCGGGCAAGGCCTTGCCAAAGGCAATCATACGATCGTATTTTGCAGCGTCGCGCACGTCGTGCCAGCGCGTGTGGTAACGATATTGTTTGCGCCCTTTTACATCACGCCCGGTGGCCTGAATATGGCCCCGTGCATCGGCACAAATCCAGACATTGCTCCAGGCTGGCGGAATGCCGAGCGCTGCGATACGGGCTAAATCGTTGGCGTCGGTTAGAAGGTTACCGGCGCTGTCGCGATAGCTAAAGCCCTTGCCGCTGCGGCGTCGGCTAATGCCTGGGCTGCTATCATTCACGTATAGTAATCCTTCGGTTTCTGCGATTTCGGCTTCTTTGGTGCTCATAGTCTCTGATCTAGGGCCGCTATACCAGTAACATCCCACTTGCAAGTCTGATACCAGGCGTACGTGCGGGGTATGCCACAAAGGCACGCGGCATCAGCAGGGCCGTGTCCTATGGTAAAATAAGGGCATTCTTCATTCACTTGTGGCAGAGATATGGAACAAGCTTCTCATCAGCCAGGCGTGACCCAGCTTGCACTAGATGCTCCTCTCCCAACCGGTCTCGGTGTGCTCGATCGCGACTTACGGTTCTTAGAGGTCGACGCTGTGCTCGCCGGTTTCACGGTATTGCGGTCGAGGAGCATATCGGACAGCGTATTAGCGATGTTGTGCCGGAGTTGGCCCAGCGTATCGAGCCGCTGTTGCAGCTCGTGATCTCCTCCGGCACACCGATAGAGCATATCTTGCTGAGCGATTCGCTGCGCGATAGCGCTGCCCAACCGCGTTACTGGCAGGCGAGTTACTACCCGATCTGTGCGCGTAGCGGCCTTGTCACCGGCATCGAACTCGTGATGCAGGCGCTGCTGCCACCGCTTACCGGTGCCGCATCGCCCGACTTGGCGTTTGCCGATGCGAGCTTCGCGCGCTCTACGATCAGGAAACGATCGGCATCTGTATCGCCGCTCTTGATGGTCGTCTTGTTCACATTAACCCTGGCTTCACCGCAATTATGGGGTATGCCGCCGATGAGGCACGCCGCCTCACAGTGAGCGATCTGCCCTACGCCGACGATTTTACTGCTGACACAACTCATTGGCAGCAGGTACTGGCGAGTGATGAGCAGAACGACCGCTTGGAGTTGCGATACGTGCGGCGTGACCGCTCGCTGATCTGGGTTCAGCTCGCGCGCAGCCTGATGCGCAGCTCCGACGGTACGCCGCAGTATATGTTGGCACTTATTCAGGATGTCACCGGGCGGGTACATATCGAGCGCGCGCTGCGCGAAAGCCAGCAGCTCTTTCAGCGCATCACCGAAACTACGCCCGATTTGGTGTATCTCTTCGACCTGCGCGCCCAACGTATTGTGTATGCGAATCGCGAGATCCGTGAGTTGTTAGGTTTTTCAAGCAGTGATCTAATGGCTCTGGGCGCTGATGCGCTCCTCCAGTTGCTGCATCCCGATGACCGTGCGTTGATGGACGCGCGCGCACTGCGGCTTGAGGCCGTCGACGATGGCGAGCGACTTGAGACGGTCTACCGCATGCGCCACACGGATGGCGGCTACCGCTGGTTTCATAGTCGAGATGTCGTTTTTTCGCGTAACGCCGATGAACGACCGCAGCTGGTGCTGGGCGTAGCGCAGGATATTACCGCGCACAAAGAGACCGAGGCGCGCTTGCAGCGCCAGCTCGACTGGACAACCCGGCTGCGCAATCTGGCGCTGGCCATGGCCGCAGCGCTGACGCCGGAGCAAGTAGCGGCGCTGATTTTGCAGCACAGTCTGGATGCGCTTGGTGCTCAGGGCGGGGCCGTGCGCCAGCTGCAGGCGCATACTGGCACGCTCGATGTGCTGCATCTGATCGCCGAAGATGTGCGTGTGATGGACCGCTGGCAGAAAATCCCGCTGGAGACAGTGCTGCCGGTGACAGATGCCCTGCATCGCCGTGAGATCGTGCTGCTCGACTCGCGTGAGGCCGTGCTTGCGCGCTACCCACATCTTGGTGAAACCGTCGAGCAGCTGCATCATCACGCTTTTGCGGCCCTACCGCTGCGAGTGGACGGCTACGTGATCGGGACGTTTAGCCTCTGGTTCGATGGCCCCCATGTTTTTGTTGAGGAAGAGCGCGCCTGGCTCGAGATCTGCGCGCATCAGTGCGGCCAGGCCTTGGCGCGCGCTGTGCTTTATCGTACCGAGCAGCAGGCACGCGCTACGACTGACGACGCCGCTCTCATCCGTCAGGGCTCTGAAGAAGCCTTTGCACTGCTCGACACGGTGTATGAAGTTGCCCCGATCGGCTGGCCTTTCTCGATACCTCGCTGCGCTTTGTGCGCATCAACGAGACACTGGCGGCGATGAACGGCAAGCCTGCCGCTGAACATCTCGGCGCTACCTTGCGCGAGTTGTACCCCAATGCTGCCGATGTGCTTGAGCCGATCTGGCAGCGTGTGCTCCTCAGCGGGGAACCCGTGGTGAACCTGGAGCTGCCGTTTCAGCGCGATGGCCAGGCACGCTACTCGCTGGCGAGCTACTACCCGGTGCGCTCTAGTGGTGGTGACTTGCTCGGCATCGGCGTGGTGGTGCTCGATATCACCGCACGCGTGCTCGCCGAACAAGAGAGCCGCCTGCTGGCCAACATCGGCGAGACGCTGAGCGAGCCGCTCGATCATTGGGAGCGCATGCACTCGCTAGCACATACCCTTGTGCCGACGCTCGCCGACTGGTGCCTGTTCGATGAAGTCACCGAAGAGGGTGAGATAGTGCGCGCCGTCGTTGTAGCAAACACGGGCGAACAAACGCAAGCGCTGCAGCAGATGAGCGCGCGCTACCCACCGCGCTGGGAGACACCGCACCCCGTCGTGCAGGCCTTGCGCAATCGTTCGATCGAAGTTGTCAACGATATGAGCGAGGAGTATCTTCAGCGTCAGACGATTGAAGATTCGCAGCGCGATCTGGTGCGACAACTCGGCCTACGCTCGGCGGTCGCGTTACCGCTGATTGCACGCGGACAGGTGCTCGGCGCGCTCAGCCTTGGATCGCAGCGGGCTGGGCGTTATGGCCCCGCCGAGCTGAAGTTGCTAGAGGAATTGGCCCGTCGCGCTGCGCTTGCAATCGACAATGCGCGACTGTACCAGGCGACGCGCCGGGCGCGGCAGCGCTCGGAAGAAATGCTGGCGCTGCTCGATACCATTTTCACCCACGCTCCCACCGGGCTGACCTTCCTCGACCGCGACTATCGTTATGTGCGGATCAACGAGGCGCTAGCGGCGATGAACGGCATTCCTGTGGCGGGGCATATCGGGCGAACCGTGCGCGAAGTATTGCCCGCGCTGGCCCCGCAGGTCGAGCCGCTGCTGGCACAGGTGTTGGAGCAGGGGAGCGCGATCGCCGATCTTGAAGTGGTGGAGGAGCGCTCAGCCGAAGCGGGCGGGCGCCGTATCTGGCAGGCAAGTTACTATCCGGTGCGGCTAGCCGATGGCACCATCGCCGGTATCGGCATCGTCGCCAATGATGTCACTCAGGCCCATATCGCCGCCGAGGCGGTGAGGCAGGCCGTTCAGGTGCGCGATAATTTTATCGCGGTGGCATCGCACGACTTGCGCATTCCGATCACGATCATACTCGGCCAGGCGCAACTGCTAGAACGGCGCATACAGCAGGAACTGGGCCAGGAGCGTTATGTGCGCTCGGCCCATGCCATTGCCCAGCAGGCCAGCCGTTTGAACCGTATGGTCGGTGCTTTGCTCGATCTCTCGCGTATTCAGACAGGGCAAATCACGTTGAATCTGAACGAGCTGAATCTGGTTACGCTCCTTCAGCGCATTGTCGACGATATTCAGCCGACGCTGAGCGATCACACGATCGCGCTGCGCGGTGTGCAAACGGACGTGATGATAAGTGGCGATGAGCTGCGCCTGGAGCAGGTCTTTCATAACCTGATCGGCAATGCGGTTAAATACAGCCCGGCTGGTGGCGCGGTGCAGATTCATCTTGAGGTGCAGGGCGCGCAGTGCTGTGTTGCGGTGAAAGATGCGGGCATCGGCATTGCGGTCGAAGCACTGCCGCATCTCTTCGAGCGCTTCTATCGCGCTCCAAACGAGTCAAACCGTGTGATAGGTGGTCTTGGTGTGGGCCTGTACGTGGTGCGCGAGATCGTGACACTGCACGGTGGTACTATTGCGGTGGAGAGCGTGGAAGACCAGGGTAGCACGTTTACGGTGTGGTTACCCTCGTCTCCAATTACTCAGGTGTAGAGGTTTAGGCCAAACGGCGCTGTTTGCCCTCACCATAACCCCTCTTCCAGAACGAGAGAGGGGCTTCTGCGGCTTAAAGAAGTGGTTTCTTGCCTTCTCCCCTGGTGGAAAAAGGGGTTGGCGGATGAAGGCAACCGGCACATCAAGATGCCATCTATTACTCGTAACGCAGGGCCTCGATCGGGGCAAGCAACGCGGCGCGGCGCGCTGGGTAGAAGCCAAAGCCGATGCCGATCACCGAAGCGAAGACCAGTGCGAGCCCCACTGCCAACCACGAGACGGTCGCGCCGATGCCGCTGACAGCGCCGATCAAGAGCACGATGCCAATTGCGCCCGCCACGCCGATCAGGCTACCCACTATGCTCAGGGCCAGCGCTTCCATCACAAACTGCCCTAGCACATCGCCGTCGGTTGCACCGAGCGCTTTGCGCACGCCGATCTCGCGTGTGCGCTCCGTCACCGCCACCAGCATAATATTCATAATGCCGATGCCGCCGACGATCAGGCTGATGCCGGCCACCACCGCGATAAAGCCGGTGATAGCACCATTGATGCCGTTCAACACACCGAGCGCCTGTGTCGGCGTCTCGATGCTGAAATCGTCGATAGCGTCTGGCGGCACATTGCGCGCCTGGCGCAAGCTGTTCGTGATCAGCATCTCGGCCTCGTCGACGATCTGCTCGCTGGTGATGCCGATCAAGATGCTATTCATCTGCAGACCGCGCCCCGGCAGATCCAGGTCGCCGACAAGCCGCAACCGCACCGTGCTCACCGGCGCGAAAATGCGCTGATCGGTCGAGAAGGGGCCGCCGTTCTCGCGCACGATGCCGATAACGGTGAGCGGTTGCCCGTTCACTTCTATCGTCTGCCCGATCGCTGCCGCAAGCGCCGCCGGATCTTCGCCGAAGAGATCTTCAGCGACGAGCCAACCTACCACGCCAACGCGGTCAC
>JAAUTF010000462.1 GCA_012031775.1 Candidatus Altimarinota bacterium
GCTACGCCACCCAGAACCGCCAGGACGCGGTGAAGTTCATGGCGCCGCGCGCCGACGTGGTGATCGTGGTCGGCTCGCCGAACAGCTCCAACTCGAACCGCCTTCGCGAGGTGCCGAGAAGATGGGCGTCCCGGCCTACATGGTGGACAACGCCGACCAGCTCGATCCGGCGTGGATCGCGGGCGCGAGCGCGTCGGCCTCGATGATGTTCATCGTGTGCATGCCGTTAATCAGAAAGTTGATGCCGATGAAGCCAGTCAGGGTGAGGATAGCGACGTTGAGTAACTTGATAAAATCGTAATCTGGCGCGGTGATCAGAAAGAAGAGGCTGATCGGCGTGAAGGCCAGGCAGAGCATTGCCGTCACCGTGATAGTCACCATCACCATCGCCAGCGCTTGGCGCACCGTCAGGCGTGAGCCGAATACCAGGTTGAAGAGGTAGAGCGTCGGCAAGCAGATCGCCAATGTGAGCAGAAACAGCACCGGCAGCTTGAGCGCCGAGGCCAAGGCCTGCAGAAAGCCGTTCGACGCGCCCAGCACTGCACCATAACAGGCCAGGGCTACGCTTGAACTCAGCAGTGTGCTGAGGATTAGGCGGTTTAAATCGTGTTCGCTGCTGACCTGTTTCCACACGCCTTCACGGTCGCGGAGAATGCGCTCGATTACCAGCAGCGGGTTCTCTTGCGGTGCCACACTGGCAGTTGCGCCCGTCGTCTGTGTATTCGGCGGAAGGGTGGCCGTGCTCATTTGCTGCTCCTGTCAGGTAGTGGGGCTGACATTACGTGTGAAAAGCCTAACACGCCCGCCTTAAGTCTATGGTAAGTCTCAGCTACACTGCAATGACTTAAGGCTTATGTAATGCTGACACGATCAGACATGATGTTAGGCGAGCGTTTATTGCTCTTTCCGGTGCGCAGCAAGCGCACAAGCTTTTTTCGCCTTTTGCAGCGCCTTGGATGAACGAAGTATTATTGAAAGTGCCTAAAGCCAGTGGTATGATGTTTCCAATTCTAGAGGTAATCAGTATAATTCCTCGCCGATCTTAACAACACAAACAGTATTGCAAGGAAGCAAGCTATGGGTACGATTGTCAAAGAAGATCTCGTTATCCGCGTTGCTGGTGAGTCAGGCGATGGATCGAGCGCGACGGGCGAGATGCTGGCCCAGGCGGCGGCGCGCTCCGGGCTGCATGTATTCACGTTCCGCACCACGCCTGCTGAGATCAAAGGCGGGCCGGTGATGTTCCAGGTGCGCGCCTCGAACGCGCCGGTGCGCTCGATGGGCGATGCGGTGGATGTGCTGTTTTGCTTCAACCAAGAAGCGTGGGACTTGCACGCAGACGCGCTCGGCCCCAATGCGGTTCTGCTCTACGATGCGGATGAATTTACTCTCCCCGCCGATTTCCACGGGATCGCCTACCCCGCCCCGATCGGCAAGATCGCGCAAAACGCGGGCAATAAACGTGGCAAAAACGTTGCCGCGCTCGGCCTTGTGGCCGCGCTCTTTGGCATCGGCTCGAACAAGCTCGAAGATATTGTGCGCGCCAAGCTTGGCAAAAAGCCGAGTACCTCGACTCGAACCTCGCCGCGCTCCACGCCGGAATAGACTACGCCCACGGCTTACAGAAGCGCGATCGGCACTGGATGGAGGCCGTCGGCGAGCACGAGCGTTATGTGATGACCGGCAATCAGGCGATCGTTGCCGGTGCCTTGCACGCTGGCATCGGTTTTTTTGCTGGTTACCCGATCACGCCCGCCTCCGATATTATGGAGGGGTTGGCCACAGCGCTGCCGCAACTTGGCCGTGGCTATCTGCAAGCCGAAGATGAGATCGCCTCGATTATGGCCTGCGTCGCGCGAGCTACGGCGGCAAAAAGGCCATGACCGCCACCGCTGGGGCCGGGCCTGGCGCTGATGGGTGAGGCGCTTGGCTATGCGAGTATGACGGAGATCCCCGTCGTTGTGGTGGATGCGCAACGCGGTGGCCCGAGCACCGGCCTGCCCACCAAGATGGAGCAGAGCGACCTTAACATCGCCGTCCACGGTGGTCACGGCGACTCGCCGCGGATCGTGCTTGCGCCCGCTAGTGTCGCCGAGTGCTTCCATCTCACAGTTTGGGGCTTTAATCTCGCCGAGCAATATCAGTCGCCGGTGATCATCCTCTCCGATTACTCGCTTTCCTTTCGCACCGAGACGATCGAGCCCTTCGATCTGGCGAAATATCCGGTGATCACCCGCGCGCAGCCGCAGGGCGAGCTGGCACCCAAAGAGTACAAGCGCTACAAGATCAACGGTAGTTATATCTCGCCGATGGCGCTACCTGGCATGCCAAATGCGCAATACACGGCCACCGGCCTTGAACATAACGAGTACGGCAATCCGGCCTACACGCCCGAAGCACACATCCAGATGAGCGAGAAGCGCTGGCATAAGTATGATGCGCTGCGCCATAGCCACGAGTATGTGCGCCACTTCGGCCCCGAACGTGCCCGCGTTGGCCTGCTGTGCTGGGGAACTACCGCTGGCCCCTGCCGTGGTGCTGTTCACCTCGCTGCCCAGGAGGAGATCGCGCTCTCGATGCTCCAGGTGCAGATGCTCTGGCCGCTGCCCGAAGACGCCATCGTTGCATTTATCGACAGCGTCGACATCGTACTAGTGCCTGAGGTTAATTATCTCGGCCAGTTCGCGAAACTTGTGCAGGGCGAGCTCGGCGTGCGCGTGAAGTCGTTGACGGCCTACGGCGGCGTGCCGTTCACGCGCTTCGATATTCTGCGCAAAGTTCACGAACTGCTCGGTATCGCCGAACCGGAACTGGTTTAAACGTTTTGGGAATACAATGCGACAGCTACGCTGCCGCATTGCATCCCCAAGGGTACTCTACGGAGAAATGTTATGACGCCTACCATTCCCCTCGAAAAAGTGACCTACAAGGCCGCCGACTACAAAACCGATCTAAAACCGATCTGGTGCCCTGGCTGCGGTGATTTTGCCGTATTGGCCGCGATCCAGCAGGCGCTAGTGGCGCTGCAGATCGACCCCAAAGATCTGGCGATCGTCTCCGGTATCGGCTGTAGCTCGCGCCTGCCCGGCTTTGTGCAGGCCTATGGGCTGCACACCGTCCATGGGCGCTCGCTACCTGCTGCCACCGGCCTCAAACTCGCTCGGCCTGATCTCACGGTTATGGCGATTGGCGGCGATGGCGATTATTTCAGTATCGGCATTGGCCACCTGCCGCACGCTGTGCGCCGCGATGTGAATATCACGTGCATTGTGATGGACAACGAGATCTATGGCCTTACCAAAGGCCAGACCTCGCCGACCTCGCCGCAGGGCCATGTTACGAAGTCCACACCGAGCGGCAATCAGGCTCAGCCTTTGCACCCGCTGGCGATCATTCTGGCGAGCGGCGCGAGCTTCGTGGCGCGCGGCTTCTCCAGCCAGCCGAAACAGCTCGCCGAGATGATCCGCCTTGGCATGCAGCACCCCGGCTTCTCCTTTATTCACGCCATGAGCCCCTGCGTGACTTTCTACGATACCTACAAGCTTTACAAAGAGAAGATCTATCAGATCCCCGATAGCCACGATGTGCGCGACCGCGATGCAGCCATGCGTTACGCCCTGGAGAGCGAGCGCATGCCGCTTGGCATTCTTTACCACGAGCCGAGCGCGCGTGTTCCTACCTCCGCTGCCCCCAGTAACTTCAACACGCTCGATTATCTTGCCCATTATCAGGCTTAATTTCTCTCTGGAGGCTACGCGGCGACGTGTAATACACGTCGCGCGTAGCTATTTCCTAGTACGACCCATTACCTTAACTATATTTTAACCAGTACCGCTAGGCTATAGCCATCAGCGCCCATGAATGGTTTACTGCTAGCGGGCTCAATTGTAAAAATCTATTAAGAAAGGTAAGAGTCTCCACCGAGCCCACCCGCGAGCCACATAGCAGTTTCACAGCCGCTCGCAACCACGCTCATCTATGCTTAACACCACTCGTTCGCTCCCCACGCAGCTTACCGCAGTGATCGCGACCCTCCTGACCATTCTTACCCTCTCGCTTTTCCGGCCCCGCTCGCAGCTCAGGACACCGGCCCCAATGCCGCCAGCACGCATCTCGTGCCGTGGCGCGGTGGGCGCTGGTTTCTTTCTGGTGTGAACATCCCCTGGATGGGTGGCGGCTATGGCAGCACCTTCGGCAAAGTCGAAGAGTGGAACCAGCACACCTACGACCACAACGAGGCCGATGCGCTCTTCGCCGAGCTTAAGGCGGCTGGCGTCAACAGTGTGCGCTGGTGGGTCTTCGCCGATGGCCGCGGTGCCCCCGAGTTCAGCGCCAAGAGCGGCGGCAGCGTGACCGGCCTCGATAGCACGGTGCTGCCGAGTATGGCAGATGCTGTTCGTGTTGCCGAGAAGCACGGTGTGTATATCGTCTTCAACCTGTGGTCTTTCGACATGTTGCTCGACGACTCGACAGCGAGCGGGCGTGGCGAGCACGCGGGCGGCCATCGCGACATGATCGTGGATGTAAATAAGCGCCGCTCGTTTATCAACAATGCGCTGCTACCGATTTTGCGACACCCGGTGGCCGGCACCTCGTATACGATCGGCACGCATCCCAATGTGCTCGGCTGGGACATTATGAACGAGCCGGAGTGGGCCATCCGCGAGAGCAAGGCGGTGAACGATAAGATCAGCCGCCCGGTGTCGCTGGCCGAGATGCGCCGCTTCATCGCTGAGATTTCGGGCGCAATTCACCGCAATTCAAATCAGCTCACCACCGTGGGTAGTGCAGCATTGAAGTGGAATAGCGATACTGGCCCTGGTGTTGTCGGCAACTGGTGGAAGGACTCGGCGCTGACGCCCTATGATGCGCAGGGTTATCTCGACTTCTACCAGATCCACTACTACGGCTGGATGAACGGCGACGGCAAGTACTGGTCGTATTCGCCAGCTGTGGTCGATCTGGCCGCAGCGGGCTTCGACAAACCGACGGTGATCGGCGAGTATCCCGCCAATGCTGAGGATAGCGGTTACGATCCGGCTGGCTTGCTGGAACGCTTCCGCGCGAACAAATACGGCGGTGCCTGGGCCTGGAGCTACTACGATATCGATGCCGCTGGCAACTGGTCGGATATCAAGCCTGCCCTGAGCGCGTTCAATCGCAGGTATGTCGACGAGATCGCGATCGACGCCGCTCCGACCGCGCTACCTCCGTGCCGGTTGCTGCT
>JAAUTF010000463.1 GCA_012031775.1 Candidatus Altimarinota bacterium
TGCGGGAAGCGCGCCGCGCCGCCCCACGCGAGCGAGATCGTCGCAACAGTATCGCCAGCTTGCAGCTGCGGTGGCTTGATCATTGATGTCTCTCACCTGTGGCAGCGTGGTAGGAACATTTGTGTCGTTGTGAGTTGACAGCTTTGCTGCCAGCCCACGAGACACGATTTTGTTCGATCGAAAGCATTGCCTGTGTATACCACAGCTGGTCGGTGCGTGCAATTACTGTCAATAATTGAATGACAGATATTGACATTTGTTATTTGATCGCGTATGCTTTAGGTAGATGCCTTCGGGGGAGGGCAGCCAGCGAGGAGAAACAAGGCGATGGACACACGAACCTTGGGGCCGACGGGGCCGACGGTGAGCGCGCTTGGCCTGGGCTGCATGGGAATGTCTGACCTGTACGGCGCGGCGGACGAGGCGGAGAGCATTGCGACGATCCACGCCGCGCTGGAAGCGGGTATCAGTTTGCTCGACACGGGCGATTTTTACGGCATGGGCCATAACGAGTTGTTGATCCGCGAGGCGCTACGCGGTCGCGACCGCGCACAGGTGCAGCTGAGCGTGAAGTTCGGTGCGCTGCGTGACCCGACAGGTGGCTGGACGGGCGTCGATGGTCGGCCTGTTGCGGTGAAAAACGCGTTGGCCTACACACTGCGCCGCCTCGGCACTGAGTACGTCGACATCTACCGGCCGGCGCGCGTCGACCCGACGGTGCCGATCGAGGAGACGGTAGGTGCCATCGCCGAGATGGTGCAGGCGGGCTATGTGCGCTATATCGGCCTCTCGGAAGTAGGTGTGGAGACCCTGCAACGTGCGCAGGCGGTGCATCCGATCGTCGATGTGCAGATCGAATACTCACTCTTCTCGCGCGGCATCGAGGCGGCGATCTTACCGACCTGCCGCGAGTTAGGCATCGGCGTCACCGCGTATGGTGTGCTCTCGCGTGGCCTCTTAAGCGGCCACTGGACACCACAGCGCGCACAGGGCACACCAGATTTTCGCAGCTTCAGCCCGCGCTTCCAGGGCGAGAACCTCGACCGCAACCTGGCGCTGGTGGAGGCGCTGCGCGGTGTAGCCGAGGCATGTGGCCTGACGGTGGCGCAGGCGGCGATCGGCTGGGTACTCGCTCAGGGCGACGACATCGTGCCGCTGGTGGGGGCGCGCAAACGTGAGCGCCTGGCCGAGTCGCTGGGGGCGCTGAACGCGCTGTTATCCGCCGCCGATCTGGCGCAGATCGCGCAGGTGGTGCCCGCAGACGAAGTGGCCGGAACGCGGTATCATAGTAGCCAAATGATGCATCTCGATAGCGAGCGTACGCCAACTGGAGCCGCATGAGCGAAGCGCCCCTTTCTGCTGAACGAATCCTGGTAGCGGCGGAGGATGTCCTCCGTCGCTACGGGCCGACCAAGGCCACCGTGGTAGACGTTGCGCGTGTGCTGGGTGTCAGCCACGGCAGCGTCTATCGGCATTTCCCGAGCAAGGCCGCACTGCGCGACGCGGTAGCCGAGCGCTGGCTGGCGCGTATTGTCGCCCCGCTCGAACGCATCGTCGTCGAAGATGGGTCGGCGGCGGCACGGCTACGGCGCTGGCTTGAGCTGCTGACGAGCACCAAGCGCCAGCTAGCGCTTGAAGACCCAACGCTGTTCGCCGCGTATGTGACGCTGGCCGCCGAGTCGCGCGCGGTGATCCAGGCGCATGTCGCGCATTTGGTCGACCATGCTGCGACGATTATCGGTGCGGGAGTGGCGCAGGGCGAGTTCGCTGTCGACGATGTTCCGATGGCGGCCAGGGCGGTCTTCGACGCGACGGCGCGCTTTCACGACCCGGCGCACGTTGCGCAATGGGCCGACCCCGGCATCGACGCTGCCTTCGAGGGCGTGTGGGCCTTGCTCCAGCGTGGCCTCGAAGCGCGCTAAGGCGATTGTAGATTGCAGAATGCAGATTGTGTATGCCGACAATCGTTTACACTTCGTTGTATTTTGCCTCATTCACTTGACAAATCGCCGCGCAGAATGATAACGTATCGGCAAACGGATCAGATGGACAAGGAACGTTCAGCAGAGAAAGGCGTACGGCCATGCGGCTTCTTCGCGGCTTGTTGACACTTATATGCGCGGCGGTGCTTGCAGCCCTGCCGCTGATCGCGCAGGCACAGGCGGGTAACGTTGTCACCGGTGTTGTCACCATCACCCAGCGTGTCGCCATCCCCAGCAACGCGATCGTGACGGTACAGCTCCAGGATGTCTCGCGTGCAGGTGCAGCGGCGACGATTATCGCCGAGCAGCGGATTACGCCGAACGGCGCGCAGCCGCCCTACCCCTTCTTGCTGCCGTATAACCCGGCGCAGATCAACCCCGCCGGTATCTATGCGGTGCGCGGCACCATCAACGTTGATGGGCGTCTGCGCTTTACCTCGACCCAGCAGTACCGTGTGATCACCGGCGGTAGCCCGACGAGTAACATCACTGTGGTGATGGATCCGGTCGATCTGCCGAACAGTAGCAGCGGTGCGGCGACGCTCGCTATTCTTGCCTTGCTTACGGCGGGCTACGTGGTGGTGCGGTTAAGTCGGCGCGCGCTGGCCCGGTAGCTGGCGATTCAGAATTCAGGATTCAGAAGCACTGTACCCTGGGTGTAGATTGCAGATTGCAGCTTCCTGAATGCTGCATCCTGAATGCTGACTCCTGAATTCCGACCCCTACTTCTCCCCTTTGCCAGAATGAGGTTGTGACTGCATGCAAGAAGTTGAGGCTCCAGTCCGCAGCTACCGTCGTGTCGCGGGCTACGCCCTGATCGTGACGGCGGCACTCGGGGTGCTGCTGAGCATTGCCGGGGTGGTTGCGTTGCTGGTGATCAGCACGATTGCGCGCACCTCACTCGACAATCAGCTCGATCTCGTCAGCCAGGCGCTCGACGCCAGCGCCGAGGGGCTAACGGTCGCCGACGGCGCGGTGGCGAACTCGCAGGCGGCCATCGGTTCGCTGCAAGACACGCTCGGTAGTGTTACGACCACGATCAGCGATACCTTGCCGGCCATCGACAGCACCGCCAGCCTGGTCGGCGTACAGCTGCCAGGGACAGTGGACGCCACGATCACCGCGCTGAACTCGGCGCAAGAGGCCGCCGATGCTGCCGACCGCATTTTGCGCACGCTGAGCACCTTCGGCCTGCTGGGCCGCGACCGCTACGATCCGGCGATCCCGCTCGGCGAGTCAGTCGGCGCGATCGCCACCAGTATCGACACCGTCAACGCCGATCTTGAGCGCATCGCCGGCGATCTGCGCACGACACGGAGCAACCTGGTGACGCTGAACGGCGATTTGCTAGCGGTGAATACGGCGGTGGGGGCGATCGGCGACAGCGTTGGTGAGACGCGCGCCGTGATCGCAAGCTATCAGCAGATTATCGACGATCTACAGCGCCAAATCGCGGATATCCGTGAGGCAG
The DNA here is from genome assembly GCA_012031775.1 of Candidatus Altimarinota bacterium. Lineage (GTDB taxonomy): Bacteria > Chloroflexota > Chloroflexia > Chloroflexales > Chloroflexaceae > JAAUTF01. Next base: position 3,454 of record JAAUTF010000463.1, read on the forward strand.
CGCCGTTATGGATCTCTGGCCTGGTGTTTGTTGCCGTGCTGTTCCTGCTTTGGCTCGGCCTGGCGCAGATCGCGCTTTTCTTACAAGGCCGCGCGCTGCTTGAAGCTGGGTAGGACTCTTATCTGCAGCGTAAGACAAGGGTTCAAAAAAGCCGTTGGTGCTGGTCAGTGGTGGCGGCGCAGCCGTCACCACTGACCAGCACCAACCCGTGTCTAAAGCTCCAACGTTTTTTGTCCCGTCGTAAAGGACGCAGAAGCGCAACGGTTTTGTTTGTCTCGTGTCACCCTGTCGCTCGATCGCTACCCTTCTGGATCCTGCGTTCTGCGTTCTGCATTCTGCCCCAACCCCGCACGCACCGCCTTCGGCAGCCCTTTTACCACCAGTGCGTAGGACTCGTCGATCAACGTCGCGAGCAACGCATCGGGTACGCTGCCGTCGAGCGTGATAGCGATCCAGTGGCGCTTGTCGAGGTAGCTGGGCAGGGTGATCGCCGCATAGGCATCGCGCAGATGATCGGCCTTCAGCGGATCGCACTTCAGCGAGATCCGTAGCGAGCTCGTATCGAGACTGAGGAGCGCGAACATTTTGCTGGCAACTTTCAGCACCAGCGTCTCCGGCCCAAAGGGGTAATCCTCGTACGCGGCGGGTCGATCGAGCAGCAAGGCGCGCAGCTGCGCAAGATCGGTCATGATGTGTTGCTCCTACTTTCCGAGTCGCCCACCGGGCGAGCGCCGACTGGAAAACCCGTCGACTCGCCATATTGTACCGCAGCTCTATGGTATAATCGACACACATTTGCTTATTCGACTACGTGTAATGGGAAAGCATACCTATGCACTCGATAGAGCTTTTTGCCGGGGCTGGAGGGTTAGCGCTCGGCGTGGCAGAGGCGGGCTTTGCGCACCATATTATTATTGAGCACGATAAAGACACATGCCTGACGCTCAACGCCAATAAAAGCGCGGTCTTGAGCCAATAACTCATTGGCCTGTGTAGCGTTAGGAGCTATTGTGGCGGCAAGTGTTGCGCTAGCGCTTCGAGGTGGCGATGACGTATAACCCGCTGGACAAAGAAAATCTCGCCAAAAGCGTCGCCAATGCTTTCTTGGCACGCCCAATTGAAGCCTTTCCGGTAGGACGCTTTCAAGGGGCGGGTGTGTATGCACTTTACTACACTGGCCTGCATACGCTGTATGATCTCTATGAACGGTTGAAAGTTGACGACCTGACCTCCCCAAGGGCGGTGCCCATTTACATTGGTAGGTCTGTATCGCAAGGTGCAAGAAAAGGGAAGAAGAAATTTGGTGATCCACCCGGCGCAGTGCTCTATAATCGTCTCCGGATTCACGCTTCGTCGATTGAACAGGAGGTAAATCTTGATGTCAGAGATTTTCTCTGTCGCTCCATTATTATTGACGAGATATGGGTTCCTCTAGCTGAGTCGCTGCTGATCACAACGTATGCGCCGGTGTGGAATCAGGCAGTTGAGGGCTTTGGTATCAAAACTCCGGGCAAAGGTCGAGCGATGCAAAAGCGCTCCGAGTGGGATGTGCTCCATCCTGGGCATGGCTTTGCGGTGAACCTGGCAACGGCCAAGAAGACGGAGACCGAACTGCGCGTGCAAGTTCAGCGGCACATTGATGCCTTTTTTACGCAGCAGGTGCAGGAGGTAGGTCTATGCTAAACGGTGGTGCGGGCACCACCGGTCAATGAGGGCCTGAAGCGCCTTAGAACGACGCCCCCGACGGCGAGGCGGCTCCCAGCGCG
>JAAUTF010000464.1 GCA_012031775.1 Candidatus Altimarinota bacterium
GGCGCTGCTGCTGCGTCGATGATCAGGTAGTTAATCTTAGTGTTCGTGCCGCCAACCGCGTCGATCGTCAGGCGTCCATCGTTAACCGTCACCTGCACTGTCGCGCTGCGAAAGCGATCCGCACCCATCGGTGCGGTGCCCGGCACCGTGGTGAAGCCGCTGATCGCGCTCACCCCTTCGACATTGATCACATGCGTCGTTGGGTCGAAGCCCACACTCGCATCGCCGACGCTAACTTCGACATCGTAGCTGCCGTTGGGCAGGGCAACTTCCCATGCTCCCTCAGCGCTGGTACCGTTGAAGCTCGCGACATCGTCGGCCTGCATGTGCAGCAGTGTATCAAGCCGCTGATCCAGCCCGCTGGCGCTCTCGCCGCGGTCGCGCCCATTACCAGGCGTGGTGCCGCCCACCGCCAGATCCAGCGGCGTGCTGCTGCCGGGCAACACCCAGCCGAAGCCGCGCACATTAGCGAAAGGCTGGCCATGGTCTTTGATATAGCCTGCCGGTACGGTCGCGGCATTGTTCTGGAAATTGATGCGCAGCGGCACATTCAGGTTGGCCGGTGTTGTTGTATCCGGCAACGCCAGAGCACCGCTCGACTGCGCCGACTCGTTGCCCGCTGTGTCCAGCGCGCTCACCCGATAGGTGAAGAAGCTACCGTTAACAGCGGTGGTATCGACAAAGTTCGACTGGCTCAGCGCACCGCACCGCTGATCTGGATGAAGTTCGTGCTGCCGCTCGGCGCGCGAAACACTTTGTACCCGGCCAGATCGGCATCGGTGTTATCCGCCCAGTCCAGGTTCACTTGGCCATCGCCAGCCACCGCAGCAAGACCAACGGGGATAGCCGGTGGTGTCACATCGGGCGGCGCGATCTCCGCCACACCAAACGCATCAAAGGCGAAGTTCAATGCACTGCTAGCGCGGCGGTGTGTAGCGAAAATACCAGCGAAACTCACCGGCCCGGTGGCATTGTCGGCCAGCAGCACGCCGTTAAAAAAACTCGCTCGGCAAGGTCAGCGGGCCGATCGGCTGTACCACACCACTGCCGACCTGGTAGGTACCGCGCGCTGTATTATCGGTGGGGTTGAGCACCAGTACCAGCTGCACCGGCGTACCACCCGTCCACGCAAATGGCGAACTGGTGATATTCGTCGTCGGCGCGACGGTCGGGTCGTCTTCGCTCTGCAGGTTGATACTCGCCGTACGCCCACCCGAGCCAGGCGAGGAGTTCACAAAGGCTAGCTTCACGTAATTATCTTCGTTGAGGCCAAACCAGAGCCCAGCCTGCTGCGAGCTGTTCGCACCGCTTGGCCAGGCCGGGGGAAACAGGGTCGCGCGCAACTCAAGCGCGTCGCTGCCGACATCCACCCCCACGCCCAGCGCATTGATCTGCGAGTTCGTCTCGGTGCTGATGCTCGGCTTGGCGAACATAATGCCTTTGTTGCTGACAATGGTTAGCGTGCCGGCAGTGGTGTTCACCGCTAGCTTGCTCGGCTCGTAGCCGGGCGCATCGCCATCGAAGACCGGCCCATCGGCGGCTAGCCGCGCCGAGGGCGGGTCGATCATCGTAAAACCTGTGCCGATGCCCGTCGCATCCGGCAAAGCGCCCGCGTCCGCGTTCCAGTCGAGGCTGAAGGGCAGGCTCACCGGAATATCGGCGCAAACCAGTGCTGAGCGCAATGCACAATCGTCGGGCGGCGCAGCGAGCGCTGGCGTCACCGTCATCGGCGGGGCGAGGAGCACCGCGATCATCAACAGCGAGAAGAGCGACCGCGCTGCGCGCGATACCTTGCCTACCGGAACTGCCTTCGAGACGATCGCGGCGACGTTGTTACGCATGACCATTCCCTGTTCCCCTAGAACTGCCTGGTTAAAATTGGTAAAAACAGCCTCAAACATGCCGTAAGGGGCCAGAAGTTGCCTTCTGAACCCCTCACGCTATACCCTGTACCCTGTATCCTAAACCCTACCTCAACCAATACTATGCATCGGTAAGCGCGCCAGACCGTATTTGAACGCGTAGATCACCAATTCGAGGCGATCGGAGACACCAAGTTTGTCGAAGATCGATGTCAGATGATGCCGCACCGTCGTCTCGCTGATCAGCATCCGCTCGGCGATTTGACGATTCTTACGGCCCTCGCCAACCAGACCGATCACCTCGCGCTCGCGCTGCGTAAGCGCAGCGATGCGCTGCCGTTCACCTAGCACGTTCTGAGCGCTTTCCGCGTTCGGCAGCTCGTGCAAGAGCGCCGAAACCATCGCGCGCTCAACCCATATATCACCACTATGGACACTCTCGATAGCGCGTAGCAACACTTCCGGCTCCTGAGCTTTCTGCACCAGGCCCGCGGCTCCAACACGCATCGCCTGGCGGTTCAGCTCGGGATCACAGAGCGCACTTAACAGAATGACCCGCGCCTTGCCCGATGTATGGATCTCTTGAAGAATCGCCAGGGCGTGCTCGGCACCAATGTTCAAGTCGAGCACGACCACATCCGGCTGGCACTCATCGATAAGACGTAACGCAATGTCACAACGTGCTGCCTCACCGACGACTATAAATCGCTGCTGACTTTCGATCAGGAGCCGCAGGCCAGCTCGTGTCAGAGTGTGCTGGTCGACCAGAAAGATACGGATACGTAGGAGCGTTGCACTCCGTGGTACAAGCGTCGTGTGTTCCAGCATCATGGCAGGTGTCTCAAGATCTTTGCCCCGTTCCATACCACGCAGTATGCCTAGAACATTTGAATTTATGCTGTTTTACTTGTTAGGGCAAAATGACAATTCCTTTACCCATCCGCGTAGATAAAGTCGCTAGCTTCTTCACCTCCGAAACAATGCTAGCCGTGTTTCTGTTTTCTTTGTGGTTAAATAAAGGTTAATTATGACGAAATCACCTGCTTTTTCGTATACATGTTCAGTAAAAGCCTCTCTGACAGATGATCGTACTAGTGTTATAGGCCAAGGTCGGCGAGCAGACCTTCGTTACAGAAATTACCTTACGTCCTTGTTATGCACAGATCACTACCGGTTCAGCGAACTGTTATACGACTTCTTATACTATGACGTGAGGTATGCATTCTGTAGTCAGCCTTAGCGATTTATGAAGAAAGTTGTGTCGTCGTGTACGGCGACGCAGCGCACGACGACACAGCCCCAACGCCACCTATGTCGGTCTAGTAGATATATCGGCAAAACCGTAAAATGGATCCATATCGCTGGATGCGTACTTGAATGTGAAGGAAAAGCCGGATGCAACATCACCAACCTTTATCTCCCGGTCGTCTCCTACTCTCTGTATTTCTGCTTTTTACCGTAAGCCTGACGGCGTGCAACGCGCCGGGCGAAAGCCAGACCGGCGAACAAGTCTTCACGGCACCCACAATCTCACCGCGCCTTGCTGCACCAACCGTCCCGGCGCGCCCCCTCGCTCCGACGATCACACCCAGTGAGAGCGCTGCGGTGCAAGTGCGCGTCGATGTTAGTCGCAGCTTGCATCAGATCAGCCCGCTGATCTATGGTCTTTCCAGCGTCGACGCCCGAAACGCGCACCGCGCTGCAGCCAGGGCTAGTGAGTTGGGGTGGCAACCCGAGTACTCGCTACAACTACCAACTCGGCAACGCCTGGAACGCCGGCAGCGACTGGTACTACCGCAACGTCGACTACGGCTACGCCGGCGACTCTGCCGCCGAAGATTTTGTGCGCGAGAGCATTGCCGAGGGTCGCGAAGCGCGCTTGGCCATCCCTACGCTAGGTTGGGTGGCGAAGGATAACAATAACGCCACCTGCTCATTTGTGGATGCGCAGGGCGAATGCATCAAGCCCGAGGCCGACTGCCGCGACCCCGCGATCGTCGCCGATCCGAACGCGCGCTAATGTGCCCAGCGATGCTGCGGCGGTTGGTGCCTGGCTCACCGCAATGCGCGAGCAGGGCCTCAGCCCGCGCTTTGTGGCCATGGACAACGAGCCGGAGCTGTGGGGCTTCACCCATTACGACGTGTATCCAGACTGCACAACCTACAGCACTATTCTGGAGAAACATCTTGAATACGCCAGTATGGTCCGCGCAGTAATGCCCGAGACCGAGATCACCGGGCCGGTGACATGTTGCTGGTATTACTACTGGAACTCCGCCGCCGGTGTGCCAGATAAGCTGCGCCACGGCAACCAGGACTTTCTGCCCTGGTTTCTGAGCGAGGTGCGCAAGCACGATCAGCAGAACGATGTGCGCACACTCGATGTGCTCGATATTCATTACTACCCCGCCGATCTCTACAACGACGACGCCGATGAGCAGACCGCTGCGCATCGCCTGCGCGCCACTCGCTCGCTCTGGGATCGCAGCTATCGCGACGAGTCGTGGATCGACGAACCGATTTATCTCATCCCACGCATGAAAGAGCTGATCGACGCCAATTATCCCGGCCTTAAACTGGGCGTCAGCGAGTGGAATTTTGGCGCAGAAGAGACGATCAACGGGGCGCTCGCCATCGCCGATGTGCTCGGCATCTTTGGGCGCGAGGATCTGTATATGGCAAGCTATTGGACGTACCCGCCCCTGAATAGCCCCGGCCATTTTGCGTTTAAGATGTACACTAACTACGATGGTAACGGCGGGCGCTTTGGTGAAACTGCCGTCTACGCGCAGAGCAGCGACGAGAGCAGTGTAACCGTGTATGCCGCGCAAGATAGCAGCGGCACACAGACGCACTTGATGCTGATCAACAAAGACCCGCAGCGCGCATTAAGCGTCGGCCTCGATCTAGTTGGCATCGCGCCGGAAACCGCAACCATGTTCCGTTATAGTGATACGGTACCCGATCGCATTGTGGAAGAGCTTGCCGACCTGAGCACATCGACGCTGGTGCTGCCGGCTTACTCGATCACGCACCTTGTGCTCCAATGAATTAAGGATGGCCGTGTGGTAGCAAAACAACCACTTGGTTACACGTCCTTTGCAAGCTGCTAACGGGAGTAAGAATGAGCAGATATCACATCGGTTTCATTATGGAGCAGGCATTGGGCCATGTGACCCATACCAAAAACCTGCGCGCCAACATTGCCGCCCACCCCGAGATCGATGCACACTGGGGTTTAGTTCAATTCGAGATGAGCGGTCTTGCCACGCGTATCCCCGGCTACGGCAACTGGACGCTGCGTGCCGGTGTTCGCGCACGGCGGGCGGTGAACCATATCGCGCGCAACACAGCGCT
>JAAUTF010000465.1 GCA_012031775.1 Candidatus Altimarinota bacterium
CGGCGCGCACTGTGCGGGCCAGCTCGGCGACGAACTCGCCCAGGGCCGTGTCAGGCGCGGGCAGTGGCGGCACGGCGGAGTCTGGAGTAAGCACGATGCCTTCCTCAAAGCCGGAACGGTAGCCGACAGAGCGCGATAGACGACACTATGTCAGCAACTATAGCATGGCTTTCGGCGCAACTCAACGGTGCCATACGGCTTTCTCACACCAAAATATCTAATGGGTTAAGTACAGGAATGGGGCTTTGTGTACTCAGTCGCTGGAGCACTGGATGCTTGCGAAAGACACGCCGCAGTTCTGGGAAAACCAGAGCCCATTGTTGCTTGGCCGTCGTTAAGTCTCTATTACGTCGTGCTATTTCGGCGCGCAGAGCACCAGCCCAGAGCACGAGCGGATGACGGTTGTGCTTCTGCGTCTGTCCCCACTCTTCGACCGTCAAGCACAAGCTCTTGGCTTCTGCACAATCACCGCGCAGTACAGCGAGCTGTGCCTTGCGCAGCAGAGTCCGTGTCGTGCGCGGCGTCGGTCGCCCTTTATCGAGCCGGGCAAATATTGCCGCCGCATCGGTTAATAACTGCGCGGCTTCTGTAAGCTTCCCACGGTGCATTGCGATCGTCGCGAGTTGCTCATACGTCTCGCCGACTTCTAAACTGGCATTACCAAGCGTTGTTTGATAGATCGTCAGGGCCTCATCGGTGTGTCGCGCTGCCTCGTCCAAATTGCCGATGTGCAGCGCGAGCAAGCCGAAAAATTTGTGAGTCTCAGCGCTATCGTGGTGCCAGATGCGGCCCTGCTCGTCGCGTCGGTTCTTGTGCAGCTCCTGTCTCAGAGCGGCGACTTCCTCCAGGCAGCGGCGGGCCTCAGTGTAGCGCCCGAGTACCAGCGCCAGATAGCCACGGTCAAAGCGGATCTGCGCTCGTGTTTTGGTTACTGGAACCTGACGGGTATCCGCCAGCGCGAATAGGCGGTAGGCACGCCAGAGGCGTCCGGTCTCGGCAGCGTTTTGGCCCAGAATGCGTAGACCGCGTGCGATGCGCAACGACGCATTTGAGCGTTGCAACTCATCGCCACTATGGAAACGTGCGATTTGCCCACGCAGTGCGCGCCTGATCATCGCCTCACTCGCGGCGTAGTCACCTGCTATCACGAGCAACTGAGCCATGTTTTGGTAGCCGATCAGCCGCTCTGGATGCTGTTCCGGGTAGATCACCGCCTGAATCGCCTGCATGCGGCGAAGAGCTTGCTCTGAAAGTTCGAACTCGCTGCGGAAAATGCAGCATAAACCCAGGCGACACCAAGCCTCAGCAGTGATAGGGTGCATCGAGCCATAGCGTCGTTCGGCCAGTTCAACTGCCTGCTCCAACCAGATGAATGCGGTATCGTGCTCGCTGTTGTTCGTCAGATACCATCCCAGCAGGTAGCAGATCTCGGCAGCGCGTGGGATGTCATAGACTACGGCGTCTGAGGCGAGACTGCGCAGCAGTTCATCGTAGCGTTGTACCTCTTCGATGTCCTCCTGAGCGCTCTCGGGATGATCGCTCATAAGCCTCAGCCAGATCAGTTCGGCGCTACGTTGCACTGCAATGCGGATATCGAATTGTTCACGGATGGCGCTGCGTACCAGACGATGCATGCTGAAATTGCCGCTGTCGCTGTAGTGAGTAAAGCACGTTCGCGTAGCAATCTGAGTGCATCTTTGGGGTAAGCGATCGGCACCACATCGCTGTGCGGAACCTCGACGTGGCTCAGATCCAGCAACAGCTCGCGATCTATTAGCTGACCAGGGGCAAATACCGCTGCTATTGTTGCTAGCGCACGCGCTGCACTATGGATTGGGTGCTGAGCATCGAGGTGCTGGAGTAAGCCGTTGATCAGTACGTCGAGCCGCCGAGCGACTGTTGTATCAGTGCTTACTTCACTCAGTACTGGATGTGACAGTAGCCTGTCATCGAACTCGGCCAGCAGCATTGTGAGCGCGTGCGCTGGATCGGGCTGGCTGTGAATATATGCACCGACCAGCGTCAGCGCGAGCGGAAGCCAGTCGAGTTGCCGGGCGAGTGCCAGTGCTGTTGTGCTATACGCTTGCCGCTCGGCGGTAGGGAAGGCGGCTGCATCGAACAACAGGTCAACGCTGTCGTCTTGGGAAAGGCCGCGCAGTTCGTCCTCTTGCCAGCGCGGATAGTGGCGTAGCGAACGGCTTGTCATCAAGATGCGGCAATCGCCATAGGTCGGCAGCAAATGCTCAAGCTCGTCGGGCTCGATCGCGTCGATATTGTCGACGATCAACAAATAGGGCGGAAGCTTTTCCAGGGTCGTGCGCGTCACCAGCAATTGATCAGATTTGGGCAGAGCAGCGAAGTGGGTATCTGGCGGTGCAAGCTGTTGCCCAAGCGCGATCAACTCTCGGTGCAGGCGCTCGATGGTATCGGCAACGATGACAAAGACTCCGCCCTGAAAATATAGGCCGTAGCGCAGCGCAAACTCGATGGCGAGACGCGTCTTGCCCAGGCCAGGAATACCGACGAGCACATAACGCATGCCGGGCGTGGTCTTGAGGGCGTAGGCGATGCTCTTTAGCTCGCGGGTACGCCCGGTAAAAGAGCTGCGCGTCTCCAGCGCTGTACCGAAGCGAGAGGAGGGCAGCTCAGCGGCTTCGGGCACGCGATGAATCGGCAGGCGCTCCAAGGCGTCGCGTGCAATCTGCTGGCGTGTCAAGTCATCAAGACCAACCATGTCGCGCAGTGCCTGGCTGAAGGCATGTGCATCGTCAAACAAGTCAGCCAGCCGTGCCAGTTCCGCGCGCGGCTGGCCCGCCGCTTGGGCAAAGGCCAGCGCCTCAGCAGGTGTCCAACGCAGTCGTTGTGGTGTGTCTGCCACAAAAACCTGCACGATCGCCCGGATCAGCGCGGGATTGTTGGGGAAGCCGCGATTGCGCCGTTTCGTTGGTCGCTCTGGGGTGCTGAACGGGCGCAGATAGTTGCTGAACTTCGCGCGATCATAGGTGTGTCCGCGATCAGCCAGATAATTCAGCAGTGTTTCAATCGTCCAATCAAGGCGGCGTAACTGTTGCCGTAGCAGCGTCGCCGCAGGGTTCGCTCCTGGCGCTTGCTCCGTCATCGAGGGATGTGCTTTCTAGGTGTGAACTCACAACACAGACGATACAGGGCGGTGGCGAGCGTGGAAAGGCTTCTTTTAGAGCGTGACACATTTGTAAGTCACGGCTGTGACCTGTACATGCGCTAGATGGCAGCTACACTGGCGCTGGAGCACTGTGCTCAGTATACCGTAAGGAGGAAACTATGCGTGTTCGATCTGTATGGCGACCCTGGCTTGTGATCGTCGTGCTTTTCGGTCTTTCCGCCTTGCTCGTGGTACCAAGCGCCGCTGTTGCCGCTGAACCAGGCGATGCACAGGAAAGAGTCAACGGCGAACCGCCTATCGAATTGACGTCAATCATCAATGGCATCCAGATCGGCTTTGCGAAGGAGTATGGCAAGACAACGATCTGGCTTCGCATTTGCGCTGACTCGCCGAACTTCCAGCTGCGTTCGGAAAGTGTCGGCAGGTGGAGCACGGAAATTTTTCACCGCACCGATGCCTCGGGCGGCTGTTCGCCTAGCCCTAGTAGCTGGTGGCGAATGGTATATAACGCCGACCCTAACACTGACGAGGTCTTTCGTATCTATGGCACGGCGAACGATGCTGTTCTCGACGAGACCGCTTTTATGCAGCGCGCAGCGCGCGCCGAGTGTCGCGTTACCAGCTATGGTGGTGGCGTGTGTACACCGTCAACCACACCTAGCCCCGCTTCCGTCCCTAATGCTTCAATTGAAGAGCCCGATGAGGGCCAGACCCTATCAGGGACGATTAATGTGAGTGGCGTGGTGCTCGACGCTGGCTCATGGAACGGCACCAGCATTGATCAGGTGCAGATCTTCAACGGCACAACGCTTCTTGGCACCGCGAACTATGGCATTGCTCGCCCGGATGTGGCCACAAGCTATGGCGATGCGCGTTTTACTAACGCTGGCTTTAACTACCAACTCGATACTACCAGGCTCACCAACGGCGATATAACCTTGACAGTCAGGTATCGTAGCAGTATCAGCGGCCAGGAGAGCAGTATAACCCGCGCAGTAAAGATTGACAACACGTCACCAGACACAACCTTACCAAATGGGGAAATCACGGCGCCAGCTGAAAACACTCAGGTGGGCACAACTATCTCCGTAAGCGCAACTGCTATAGATAACGAGGGAGGAAGTGGTGTCAATCGTGTCGAGTTCTATCTGGCCTATAATGGCAAGTGGAATTTGATTGGTGCTCCCTCAAGTTCTCCCTATCAAGTTACTTACACGCTTCCAGTCGACTTGCAATCTCAAGGCCTTATTCTGACCATACATGTTATAGATAATGCTGGAAATCGTCGTATTGACGCAGGGGGATATCGTCGGGTAACATTCATCGCTTCGCAACACACCCCGAACGTAAAAGAAAACTGGCTGCCAGTGGAGCAGCGTGCATATCTCAACCAACGCTCTCTCAGCGACGCTATTTCGGACGGTGATGTGAAGTGCGGAGCAGCGAGCATGGCAATGCTACTTGCTATGAACGGGAAGATCTCAAAGGACTATAATAGTATGGCAGCCAAAGCCAAGGAGATGTATCCTCATACACTTGTAGGCGAGGTGGCTTTTCTCTATCGTATGCGTGCTGAACTGTCTCGACAGGGCTTGGTAGCACGTGAACACAACTTAAATACAAGTGCTGCCTGGCAGTTGATAAAGCAAGAAGTAGACGCTGGACGCCCTGTACTTGTCCGAACTGCTCATGGCGTTGTTACGCCTGCTGGTCACCTTTTTGTGGCAGTTGGTTACGTTGAGGAGAACGGTATGCGTCAACTAATAACCTATGATCCCTTTGGGCGCTGGTTGGGCTCGTGCTGCACCAACAATTACGACTGGAATAGCCGTGAGTCGGGCAGCGCAAAAGGTAGGTGGGTGCACTACAACTTTGATCGGCTCTTCGGTAGTGCTAACTGGTTGATCACAGCAAGAAATCCAACGTTACAGGCAACGCTTGCAGATACGCTTTCACCGCCGGACGAAATCAGCGTGGAAGAGGAGAGTATCTCCACCTTTAATGGTAGCACCGATAACACTGGAGCCCTTCTTTATCTCCCGCTGCTGCGTCGCTAACGCAGTTCGGCCATCAG
>JAAUTF010000466.1 GCA_012031775.1 Candidatus Altimarinota bacterium
TTCCCCCACGCTACGCAACAGCGGCAGCGCACTCGCCACTGGCGAGCAGCCCGCTGCGTCCGGTCGTCGAACAGAACCGCGCGCAGTTGGTTGAGCGCGAGTGGCGTGTGCGGCTCGATCCGGTGCTCTTTCCGCTAGATATCTTCCCCGCCTTCGAGGCAGCGCTGAGTGTGCCGCTCTCGATCAGCGGCACCGTGCTCGGCACACTCAGCATCTTTGGCTTGCAGCCGCATCACTTCAGTAAACACGAGCTCGACCTGGCACAGGCAGTGGCGAACCAGCTGGCGATCGTTGTCGATAATAATCGGCTTCTTGCGGAGCACGAGCGGCAGATCGCTGAACTCCAGGCGCTGGGCGCGATCGGGCGCGCCGCAAGCATGAGCTACGACCTCGACGCCCTGCTGCGCCACATCCACGATGCACTGCGCAGCTGCCTGGCGCTCGACGCCTTTTCTATGGTTATTTACAACCCCGAAACTGGGCTGATCACCGCAGGCCTATCGATCGATGAAGGTGTGTCGTACAGCATGTGGAACGGCCAGCCACCGCCAACCGGCTCGTTAACGGCAGCCATCATCCGGCGCGGTCTACCGCTGAGCTTCGCCGATTTGCCGGTTGAGATCGAGCAATTCCCTGAGCTTGAGGCCTTTGCCATGGGTTCGCCGCGCACAGCGCGCACATGGGTCGGCATGCCGCTCTTCGACCGCGAGCAGCGTGTGATCGGTGTGATCACGATTCAAAGCTACGTGCCCTATGCCTTCGACGATCGTGACGCCCGATTCATTCAGGATGTCGCCGCACAGGTGTCGCTACATGTGCAGAATATTGCCCTGCTTGTACAGCGCGAGCGCCAGATTCGGGAGCTTGACGCGATCGGGCGTATCGGCCAACTGGCGACGGCGGGCTACGATCTCGATGAGATTCTCGATGGTGTACGGGCGACTTTGCTGGCGCTCACCGAGGCTTCGGTCTTCTACCTATTGATCTGCGAGTCAGAAAGCGGCATCATCACGCACTCGGTCTTTGAGGAAGAAGGCGAGCGTTTTGAGCTGGCGCTGCAGGGCCGCCCGATCAATGCGGGCAGCCTCAGCGAGTGGATCATACGCAATCGCGAGCCGCTGCTCTTCACCGACCTGGTCGAACAGCGCGATGGCTTAAAGGCGCGTGGCATCCAGCCGCGCCCGGATCGGCCCGGCGAACCGGTTCGCTCGTGGGCCGGTGTGCCGCTGCTGGCGCGCGATGGCGCGCAGATCGGGGTGCTCTCGCTGCAAGACTACCGCCCCTACCGCTACGATGATCAGACGATCGATTTTCTCAGCCAGGTGGCGAGCCATATTAGCCTGGGGGTGCAAAAAGTGCGCCTGATCGATGAGCGCGAGCGCCAAGTGCTGGCGAACGCGCAGCTCTTTCTTGAGGCGCAGGCGCACGCCGAGGCCGCCGAGCGCGAGGCTTATCGCTTGCAACTGGTCAATCGTATCGCCGCAGTGCTCAGCACTCGTCTCGACGAGCACGAGATCCTCGATCTGGCGGCGCGCGAGTTTGTTAAACTCTTCTGGGCCGACCACACCGGCATTGTGATCTTCGATGATGCGCTGGAGCGCGGCCGGGTGGCTGCCGAACATCCCGGCAGAGGCACGGTGGGGCAGACAGTGACACTGCGCGATAACCCGCTGATTGGGCAATTGCTGGCGACACGGCGACCGGTGGCGATTCCGGTGCCCGAGGTGGGGTTGCTAACAGGGGAGACGCGCGCGTCGCTGCGCAGTATGGGCATCGCATCGCTGGTGATCGTGCCGCTGATCAGCCGCGATAAAGTGATCGGTTCTATTTCGCTCGATAGCTATACGGCGGCGAATCTTTATGGCCCCGCCGACGAAGAGCTGATGATGACGGTGGCGAGCTCGATGGCGGTGGCGATCGAGAACGCGCGTCTCTTTGCTGCCGAGCAGCAGGCGCGGCGCACGGCCGACACGCTGCGTGAAATGGCCCGCGTGACGAGCAGTAGCTTCGATCCGGCAGAGGTGCTGCGGCTCATCCTCGCCGAGCTGCAGCGCGTGATCGACTACGACACCGCCTCGGTGATGCTGATCGATGGCGATATGTTGCGTATCGCCGCCGCACAGGGCTGGACACCCGCTGAAGATCCGCGTGGCTTGGTCTACCCGCTCGTTGGCAGCGGCGCCGGCCAGGTCGTTGCATTAGCGCGCCCGCTGGTCAAAGAGAATGTCTTGGCCGACGAGGGCTGGGCGCACACCGTGACTGGGAACCACATCTGTTCCTGGCTCGGCGTGCCGCTGCTCACCCGTGGGCGCGTGATCGGCGTGCTGAATATCGACTCGCGGGCCACACAGCGCTTCAGCCAGCGCGATGTCGATGTGGCCTCGACCTTTGCCAACCACGCGGCGCTCGCGCTCGACAACGCCCAGCTCTACCAGGAGTCGGTTACACGGGTGGAGCAGGAGATGGAGATCGCGCGCGAGATCCAGAGCAATCTTTTTCCGCGCCAGCAACCGCCGCGCCCCGGCCTGCAGGTAGCGGCGCGCTGTGTGCCTGCCCGCGAGACAGGCGGCGATTTCTATGATGTGCTCGAACTTGCCGCCGATCGTTTCGCTATGCTGGTCGGCGATGTTTCCGGCAAGAGCTTGCCGGCAGCCATGCTGATGGCCGTTGCGCGCTCGACAGCGCGCTCCGAGGCGCGTAACCACGAGCTGCCGGAGCGTGTGCTGAGCGAGACGAACCACTGGCTGGTGGACGATGTGCCGCACGGGTCGTTTGTCGCGCTTGGCTACGCGCTGATCGACGTCGGCACGCAGCGACTGACCTATGCGAGCGGCGGTCAGCTCTCGCCGCTGCTGCGCCGCAGCGACGGCAGTGTGCAGTATGTTGAGCTGAGCGCGCCCTCGCTGCCGCTTGGCATCACCGACGATGCCTGTTACCAACAGGTGGAAGTCGCGCTGAATACAGGCGACACCTTGCTCTTCTACACCGACGGCGTTGTGGAATCGCACGACCGTGCGCGCGCGCTCTACGGCTTCGAGCGCCTGGAGGCTTTCCTGCAGCACGAGGGCCACCGCGAGCCCGCCGAGATCGTCGAGCGCTTGCTCGCCGAAGTCGCCGCCTATGCCGGCGATGCACCGCAGCACGATGACATCACCGTGATGGTGGTGCGGGTCGGGGCGTAGCGACAGGAGTCAGCATCCAGGATTCAGGATTCAGAAGCGTGATGCAAAGCGGGGTTTAACCGACTGCAAATTCGGTAAATTGTCGCTTAAAAGGTGACTGAAAGCCAAGCACAATATCAGATTTTGGGACGCCAGCGGCGACCAATCGCTCAGCCAGGCCGTCTTCGGTGCCATCGTGTTGAATCCAAATCTTCCCGTTGTGAAGCGTACTATGAATAATACTGCCGTACACTCGCTCTTGATCCATCCAGCCGATGATCATGAGTTGATAGTTATCGGATACTGGATCACGGATAAAGGACACATCAATATCTGGTCGTGTTGGCCGGTCAGCGATGTACTCGGTTAGAACCTTTTGAATTAGCTGGCGGTAATGTGTTAATGTATCGCGTAGTACAGCAAGATATAGACGACGATGAGGGTCGAATTCCGTTTTGGCGAGTTATGACAATATAGTAATCCTAAATAGTTTGTGAAGAAGCTTGTGTCGTCGTGCGTGGCGTATCCGCGCACGACGATACAACTCGTACCACAACCTGTTTAAGATTGCTATAGTATAGCATCCGCAACAATTGTTTGTCGCCACGGCAAGGGCATGTAGGGCCACCGCACGCGATGCCCTACGCGCCTCTCCCCTTCCACTGATTGCACTGCCGCATCGTCGGCTCGTCGGCGGGGATGTAGTAGAGCAAGCGGAAGCGCGTGTCGCGCAAAAAGGGCTCGGCGATCGTCCAGAAACGCAGGGGCGGCTCGCTAGCTTTGAGCACAAGCGGGTAAAGCGGGCGCGCTCCGACGACGCGTGGGGCGCGCGTTGTTTCGCGCCAGAGCTGGGCGAACTCCGGGCTGCTGGTGCGCAGGCGGTCGATCAGGGCCTGGCACCAAGCTTCGTGCAGGTAAGGGCGCAACTCGAATTGCAGCATTGGCAGGGTACTACGAATATACTCTTCGGCATTGGCGATATTGCGGCGCACGTCGTAGCGTGGGTTGAGCAAGACCTCGATCGCCATTTGTCCCCGCAGCAACTCCACCTCCTGACCCTCGATCGGTAGCCCCAGGCTGCGCAGCAACAAATGATTCACCGCATGGACGCGCAACGCACAGTCGAGCAGTTGGCCGGGAATGTTTAAGCGGTCGAGCACCGGCTGTGCCTGCGCGCGTGCCCACTCGATCGCGCGCATGTCGGGCAGCGCTGTCGCCCCGGCATAGCCATAGGCATCGAGGATCTCGCAGCGGTCTTCGTAGTCGGCGTCGAGCGCGTCGAGGATGCGCGTCAGCGTGTCGCGCTGTGGGCGTGTGATCTGGCCGAGTTCGATGCGCTTGAGGTAATGCTCACCGAGCTCGGCAATGCTCTCCACCGTTGTCTGGCTTTTACCGCTGCGTTCACGCAAGCTACGAATGCGTTGCCCGCCAAGCGCGTGCGTCTTCCCTTGCTCTGTGTGCTGTGTCATTTTAACGAGATTTCTATTCAATCTAGACTCGGATGACTATGGTGCGGCGTAGCATTGTCGCTACAATAAGTGTATCAGCCTGTCCGAAAGATGTATCACCTTGAAGCTGTGTGTTTCCTGAATGTTCGGGGAATGAGGATGACGGCTTGCTCATCCTCGCGCAATTGCGGATTTGAGACTGCAGATTGTTTTTGCCGCAAGGTGACATAAGGCGCGCGACTGCCAGAAACCCTGCGCTCTCTGTGTTCTCTGCGGTTCAAAACGCCCGGCTTCGTGTCCTTCGTGTCTTTCATGGCATCATACCCGGCATGCAGCGCAATCTGCAATCGGAAGCGTGTGAGAAACCCTGTGTTACGACCTGCGTTGAGGCTGATCATTCAATGTGTACTGGCTGCATTTTGCGCCGGCTGCGGCAGCGCTCCCATGGCCGACCTCGCGACCCCAAGCGTTGCGCTAGCCCAACAGCCCAGCGCAGTCACTCAGCCGCCGACTGCAACCATTGTGCCGACCGCCAGGCTTGAGTTGATCGTTGCCATCCCCGTGCCGCCGACGAGCGCGCCGACGGCGACGACCGTCTC
>JAAUTF010000467.1 GCA_012031775.1 Candidatus Altimarinota bacterium
GGTTCTCGGTTCTCGGTTCTCGGTTCTCGGTTCTTGTTCTCGGTTCTTGGTTCTCGGTTCTTGGTTCTCGGTTCTCGGTTCTAATAAGGAAAGAAGTCGGCGGGGAGCAGTTCCGCATTGCTAAAAGCAGCGGTGAGGCGCGTCCCGTTCCGGTGAACATGGGCGACAAGGGCTTGAACATAGCGCCCATCTTGCAGCCAGCGCACTGTGTCGCCAACACGAAGATCATAATGCTCTGGGCGCAGAACGCTGCTAACAAAATCGATCACGAGGCCATCGTTATCAACGGTATCGACTGGCAGGCTGCTGTAGCGCCGCCCGTAGCCGCGCCGGACGACATCGACGGTCACCAGGCTTGGGATATTCATCGCGGGGCTTTCGATTGTCCGCAAGATTCTTAGAGTGGCCGAAAGCGGCGTCGCCCGCCGTATTCGACCGCTGATTATACCACAGCGATCGTATGGTACAATCGTACGTGCGCCGGGCGGAGGGCTCTAGTGCGCACGGTGAAGCAGTATGTTGAGAGACCAGGAGTAGCTGTGGACACCAAGAAAATCGGCATCCTTGTGGGTCGCGAGTGGTCCTGGCCGCCAGCCTTCATTGAGGAAGTGAACCGGCGTAATGAAGGCGTCGTCGCCGAATTCGTGAAGCTCGGCGGTACCCGCATGGCTGAGGACAATGAGTACGCTGTTATCATCGATCGCATCAGCCACGAGATCCCCTACTATCGTACCTTTCTAAAAACAGCCGCCCTCGCCGGTACCATTCTCATCAATAACCCATTCTGGTGGAGCGCCGACGACAAGTTCTTCGGGGCCAGCCTGCTTACCAGGCTGGGCATCGCGCACCCGCGCACGGTGGCTCTGCCCAGCCATTCTTATGTCGAAGGTGTAGTCGAGGAATCGCTGCGCAACTTGCGCTACCCCATCCCCTGGCGCGAACACGTCGACTATGTCGGTGGCTTCCCGCTCATTCTAAAGCCAGCCTGGGGCGGTGGCTTCAAGAATGTGTATAAGGTCAACAACTACGAAGAGCTCTGGCGTGCCTACAACGAAACCGGCACCGAGTGTATGATGTTGCAGGAGTTCATCGCCTGGGAGAAGTATGTGCGCTGCATCTGCATCGGCAAAGAGCACATTATGACGATCCAAATTCGATGCCAATGCCCCCTGGCCACATCGCTACTTCCGCGACGACCAGTATCTGACCGCTGAAGAGGGGCGCTTGGTCATCGATGGCGCACGCAAGATTAATGATGCGCTTGGCTACGACATGAACACCGTCGAATGGGCGATCAAAGATGGTATCCCCTATGCGATCGATTTTACCAACCCCGCGCCCGATTTCGATGTTAACTCGCTTACACCGCACTACTTCGATTGGGTCGTGAAAACCATGGCCGACTTTACTATCGGCCTGGCAAAAAATGGCCGTCCGGAGCCGATCGAGTATACCTGGAGTCGGCTGATCGGTGCTGGGCAAGCGGCTCCTTCATATACGCTCGGCAGCGTCGCATCTAGTGTGCAAGATATGGTCAAAGCGGTGACCAGCGGTGAGCTGGTTGGTACTGTGGTGAACGAGGTCAGCCAAGCGGTGGAGAAGGCGACGCGCCGCGTGACGCGCAAGAAGGACGATGGCGCGCCCCAGGGCGACCCGCTGATCGAGATTAACGGCATCGGCCCCGTTTTCGAGCGCCGCCTCTACGAGGCTGGTGTGCTCACCTTCGATCAGCTTGCGCAGACTAGCCCGGAGCAACTGCGTACGATCGCTGCCGTCGAGGAATGGCAAGAGATCGACCCCGAAGCCTGGATCCGCGAGGCGCAGCAGTTCGCCGAGAACCCACCGGTAAAAAAGAGCCGCAGCAAGAAGAAGGCGGAGTCGTAGGTTACAGGTTACAGGTTACAGGGAAGGGCGTGCTGTTCCCGGTGACCTGTAGCCTTAGAGGATGCGCTATGCTGGCAGATGCGATCGCTCACTATCACGGGCTGCTCGGCGATACCGCGCTTGCGCAAGAATCGCAGCTGCGGCTTGAGGAAGAGATGCTGGCCCGACGGACTTTTTTCGGCGAGCGCCCGGTCTGCACGGTGCTGCGACCACGGCTGTTAACAACCGAGCAGTATTCGATGCTTCAGCGCAGCACCGAGCTTGTAGCAACAGCGGCGCGCAAAGTGGCCGGGCTGTACTTGAGCGGCGGCAGCGAGGCCGACCTGGTACGTTCGATGCTACTGTTGACGCCTGAGGAAGCGCGGCTGATCGCGATCGATCCGGGCTACGCCGAGCTAAGCGCGCACTCGCGCATGGATACGTTTTTGACGATCGACGGCCACCTGCAGTTTGTCGAATATAACGCCGAGAGCCCGGCGGGTATCGCTTATGAAGACATGCTCAGCGAAGCCTTTTTGAGCTTGCCGGTGATGCAAGAGTTCGGCAAGCGCTATACGGTTTCCGCGCTGCCCGCACGCCAGCGCGTGCTGGAGATGCTGCTTGGCCACTGGCGCGAGGCGGGCGAGCCCGGCGCACGCCGACAATCGCTATCCTCGATTGGCACGGCTTGCCGACTGCGAACGAATTCGTGATGTTTCAAGAGTTCTTCGCTGGCCACGGTGTTGACGCAGTGATCTGCTCGCCCGATGAGCTGAGCTATCACGATGGGCGACTCTATGCCGATGTGAACTCACGCTCAACCCCACTTGGCATTGTGTTTAAGCGTGTGCTAACAAGCGAATTGCTCACGCATTATGGCGACGCTGCGCTCGATCATCCGCTCATTCAGGCTTATGCCGAGCGCGCGGTGGTGATGGTCAACTCGTTTCGTGGCAAATTGATGCACAAAAATCGATCTTCGCCCTGCTCACTCACGAGGCCTTTCAGCAGCACTACAGCGCCGAAGAGCGCGCCGCCGTGGCGGCTCATGTGCCATGGACACGCGTTGTAGCCCCCGGCGAGACGAGCTACCAGGGCGAGCGTGTGGAGCTATTGGCATTCATCCGCAAAAACCGCGACCGCCTGCTGCTGAAGCCAAACGATGAGTATGGCGGCAAGGGCATCACTATCGGGTGGGAGAGCAGCGCCGACACATGGGATGCCGCGCTGAGTGCTGCGCTAGAGACACCCTTTGTGGTTCAGGAACGCGTGCGGATCGCCTATGAGCCGTACCCAGCCCTCATCGATGGCCAACTCCACATCGGCGAGCGCCTTGTCGATAGCGACCCATATCTCTTCGGCAGCACGGTTGATGGCTCTCTGTGTCGCCTTTCAACGGTAACTCTGCTGAATGTGACGGCAGGCGGCGGCAGTACGGTTCCTGTTTTCCTGGTACATACCTAAGAAGTCAGAAGAACCTAACACAATGATTGCTCCTGATGCTCACGCAAAACAGACAGCCGCTGTCTCCCCATTCTCAATTCTGACGCCTGACTCCTGGATGCGATGAACACACCCCGGCTTCCTCATCTGAGTGTGCTCGCTACATTGCTTGCTCTTCTCACCGCCCTCTTTGCCGTCGTTTTCGCTCGGCCTGCTGAGCAGCGTATCGCAGTCGGCGCACCGGGCGATGCTTATTTCCTGGCGAATTTTTACCGCGCCGAGCAAGAAGGTGCTACGAGCTTTCGCTGGAGCGCGCCCGATGCCCAGCTGCTGCTGCCGGGTACCTATAGCGGTGCCTATGCGCTGCGTATGCGCCTGCGTAGCAACGTCTTCGCCACCGAAGACGAGTGGCGGCTCAGCATGGTACGCGCTGAGGAGCAGCTCGGCACCTTTCAGACCCGCCCTGAGTGGCGACAGTATCATGTGCTACTGCCGCCCGGTGGGCGCACAAATACACTACGCCTCGACGCGCCGACTAAGCAACCAACTGGTGACCCGCGTTTTCTCGGCGTTGCGTTAAGCACGGTTCGGCTGCAAGCGCTGCCGCACGGGTTTAGCTTGGCATCGCTCCAGGCGGCGTTGCTTATCGGGTGGATGCTCGGGCTAGCGACAGCAGCCTGGTGGCTCATAGATAGATCGCTGGTGGCGGGTGGCAGGGCTCAGGGTGGCGCGAGGCCTGCTGAGCTGTTGGGTGCGCGCTCTGGCACGTTTTGGCGAACATTGCTATGGCTACTGGCGCTAGGGAGCGGCGGGCTGACGTGGGCGTGGTTGGCACCGGGTTGGTTTGCGGCCTTTGTGGCACCGGGTGCGCTGGCGCTTGTGGCGGCGACGGCGCTGCTCGCAGCAGTGTGGTGGACGCACCAGCGGCCATTGCGGACGCAGCATGCTGCGCCTCTACGGGTGTGGGTGGTGGTGTTTGTGGTGGCGCATGGGTTGTTGGTGCCAGGGTTGCCGTTGTGGCTACGGGGGTTTGGGGCGCTGCTGCTGCTGGGGTTGCCGGGAGCCTTGGCGGCGCTACTGCTGTTTCGTGATGAATGTGATGCGCTGGTGCGCGCTTTTCTCGCTCTGGCGACGGCACTTGCGCTGCCGACGCTGCTGATTATGGGGCTGCATGCGCTGCCGGGGCCGTTGGAATGGTGGCTTACGCTGCTGGCTTTCGATGCGCTATCGATCGTGCTGCTATTCGTTTTTGCTCGTCAGAAAGCCCTTCTCGAACACACACAAAGCTATCCGCATCCTTATCTTGCCCTGGGTGGCGTGTTGCTGCTCGGTGCCGTGCTGCGGCTCTCTTTTCTCGGCGCTTCCGAGTTTCAGGGCGATGAGGCCTGGGCCATGCTCGCCGCTCAGGGGGTGCGTTTTGGCCGCGACGAAGTGTTGCTGCTGCGACCCAAAGGCCCGGCCGAGGTGCTGCTGCCCGCTGGCCCGCTGCTATTGCTTGGCACCGTCGATGAACTGATCGCCCGATTGCCCTTTGCGCTCGCTGGCCTTTGTGTCGTTCTCGGTACGTATCTGCTTGGCACAGCCCTTGCTCAAGCCTTCTTTTTAGCCAGCAAGAACCCAAAGATACCCAACCTGTCCCCTGGGCTTTATCGCCTTTGTGGCGAACAAACAGCCGCCCTGCCCGCAGCACCACGTGCCGCCGAAACGCAGGGGCTTACCCCGCAATATGTTGGCCTATTGGCGGCGCTTATCGTCGCGCTCGATGGCTACCCGATCGCGTTCTCGCGTATTGTGCAGTATCAAAGCGTGGTAATGCTGATGATGGTCGCCGCGCTGTGGTGCTGCTGGCGCTTTTACGCTGGGGCCGAGCGACCGCTCCGTTATCTGCTGGCCG
>JAAUTF010000468.1 GCA_012031775.1 Candidatus Altimarinota bacterium
GTAGGGCAGCAAAAGCACGCGCAGCGCCTCAGGCGCAGCATCGTTATGTACCAACGCGGCGAGCGCAGCGTTGCGGCGGGGTATCTATCGATCGCTTCGCCCAACAAAGCGCGCACCCAGTTGCGGGCCTCGGGCTGAGCGAGCTGCCCATGCTCTTCGGGCATCGCCGTCGCGATGATATAAGCGCGCGCCGCACGCGCTAGCACATCGAGCGTATCGCCATCGACCGTTGTAGCATGCCGGTCAGAGGGTTCGATCTCAGGGCCACGCGATATTCCGCCTTCCGCCCCCTGAAGCCTGACTCCTGTGGTCAACAGCCTGAGCGGTGGCACGCGGCGGCAAAGCGCATCGGCGGCGGCCCAGCGCAGCGGTGCCAGCAGGGTTATATCGTCGAGCAAGGCCAGCAGACTGCGCGATGGCGGCCAGGCGGTATCGGCAAACAACGCGAAGCTCTGCGGGTCGCGGGCATCAAGCAGGTGCGATAGCACCGGTTCGAGCACCGCACGCGCGACGGCGATCTGCTCATCTTCGCTCTCCTGCGCCAGCACGACGGCAACACGTCGCCCCCAGACCGCAGCGCTCGTGGGGCGTTCAGCAATGCAGCGCGCCAGCAGCAAAAGAGTCGCTGCGCTAGGCGCGCCGCTTGCCCAGGCGTGCTGATAGAGCGGGGCGGGATCGGGCACTAGGGCGGCAAGCAAAGGCAGTAGCGCCTGCAGTTCACCGGGGGCGAGCTGTGCCAGCAACAGTGGCTCATCGAGCGCTGCTAGCCGCAGCGCAGCTTCGTAGCGTGTCAGTATCGCTTCGCCCGGCTGCGCCAGCGCGGGGAGCACCGGCACAACGACACCGGCACGCAGCGGCTCGTCGGGTGTTGGGCGCGGGTTCTCACCACGAAGTACCGGCTGCACCAGGGCATGCACCTGGCCGTACAGCGCAAGCTGCGAAGCTGGCAAACCGCTGAGAGGATAGGCGAGCGCGACAGAATTAGATCGGCGATAGATGCCCGCAGATGACCAAGCGGGCCGGCTGGGCGCAGTGCCACCAGCATGTCCGTAAGATCATGGCGCGGCAGCAATGTAGATAACACATGCTCGATCTGACGATCATCGAGCAAGGCGATATGTTGCTGCTGTACGCCGGCCCAGCGCTCTTCCGACGGCAAAGCCACTACAATCTGTGCCTCGGGCCATTGCTGTGGCAAGCGCTCGATGAAGCTACGCCAAGCCTCACGCCGTTGCTCCTCTAGCAACTCCCAATCGTCGAAGAGCAGCAACCAGCGGCGCGCGGCGACGGGAACGCGGCCTTCATTGAGCGGTGAAAGCAGGCCGGTACCATGAAGCGCGGCGGCCAGAATGGCGCGCGGCGGTAAACTGGCGCGCTCGGCCTTGGCCAGCGAGAGCAACAAAACCGGCGAGGATGGCTTGCTGCTGATCCATTGAGCTGCCAGGCGCTGCAAACACAGGCTGCGCCCGCTGCCGACCGCTCCCTGCAGGGCTAGCGGTGCCTGAAGCGAACGCAGCTCATCGAGCGTCGGCAGGCGAGATCGCTCGGCAAAGCGCCTCTAGGCTGGGTAGCAACTGCATTGATGGGTCGCTGCACAGGCGCTCGGCGAGGGCGGCGTGATAGCAGCGCAGCTTACGATCGCCGCGGATGAAATGAAACAGTGTTGGGGGCGAGGACGGCGCTGCGGTTCACGATGTTTTAACCTTATTTTAACTATCGCTGTGATCATGGTACTCGCGGCGGCGCAGCCGAACAAGCGTTACACATTACAGCAAGATGACACGGCGATGTTATAATTGTCAGCTGCATCCCTGCACTAAGATCAACGTAAACTATGGCCCACCTTTTCAGCCCACTTACCCTTGGCGGGCGCGAACTGCCAAATCGGATCGCGATGAGTCTGGCGCGGAGCGGTTTTTCGATCGGCGGCGGGTTTGTTAGCGAGGAGATGTGCGAATACTATGCGCGGCGGGCGCGCGGCGGTGTTGGCCTGATTATCAGCGAGCCGTTTCTGGTTTGCTCACCTGCTGAGCGACAGGGCGGACATCTTGGCGCTTACGCCGACGCCTTCGTGCCCGCACTGCATCGACTCACCGATGCCGTCCACGTCCATGGCGCAAGCTTCTTGCTCACCCTCGACGCGCCGCCCGACCACGATGCAAGTAGCGCGCCGGTGGTACGGGCGCTGCGTGAGGCCTTCTTGCAAGCGGCGTGGCGTTCACTGTCAGCCGGCTGCGACGGCATTGTGCTGAATGCCGCGCCCGGCAGCGCACTACACACGTTGATTTCGCCCCGCATGCAAGTGCTGGCTGAGCGACGCGATAACGGCCTGCGTCTCGCGATCGAAATCGTTGAAACGACACGGCGTTGGTTAGGCAAACGCTTTATCGTCGGGGTGCGGCTGCCAGCCGAAGAACTGACGACAGGCGGGCTTACCTTGCAAGATACACGAGTGCTCGCTAAACGCCTGGTTGCGGCAGGCGTCACTCTGATCGACGCGACCGTCGAGGCTGACGAGTCGCTGGCGATCGCGCGTTTTCCCGGCTGGTGCGTGCCGCTCGCCAACGGCATCAAGCGCGTGCTGCCCGATGTACCGATCGCCTGTGCGGGCGATCTTGGCGAACCATTACTTGCCGACAGCGTCGTCCGCGATAGCAGCATCGACCTGGTGTTGCTCGATCAACACCTACACCTCAACCCAGACTGGGTGCAGCACGCCTATGCGATCTTGTATCCGAAAGGCGCATAACGATCGGGTTGCGACGCATAGGGTTCGTCGCACGCGAGAACCCTATGCGCGCCCGATCAGACGCGCTCCAATGCGCTGCACCAGCGTCCAGCGAAGCTCTTTAACTTCGTCGGGGTTGGCCGATTGAATGTGTTTGCCAGCGTAGCGTTCCGCATTGTAGGCGTGCGCAAGATGTTGTAAGGTGCGGCGGTACTGTGGCAAAACTGCACCGAGCTGCGCCGCATACTCGTCTGGCGTCAGGTGTGGCTCGTGCTGTAGGCCGGCCCAGCGTGCCAGCAGCCCCGTCGAGGCATAATCGGCGGCGACGCCGCTAAGGCCGCGCAGCTCCAGGCGATAGCGCGCATAGGCGAGGCCAAGCAGGCCGAGGGCCAGGCTAGCGATCCAGGCGAGAATCGTCAGCGGGCCGCGCAGATCGGGGCGCGCGCGGCAGCCGTCTCGGGCTCTGGTGGCGACGGTGGGCTGAGCGGACTGATCGCATCGTCGGCTTCTTCAAAACGGCCGGGATCGAGACCATCTTCGATCCCAGGGCCAAGAGCGTCGTCGCCAGGATCAGCACCGAAAGCCCCGCTCAGCGGCGCGCGGGCAGGCTCGTATAATCGGCAGGCGTGGGCTCGAAGCGCTCCCAGCCGTAACCAGGAAAGTAGACCTCAGGCCAGGTGTGGGCCACGCTCTCGCGCACCTCGTAGGCGGCACGGTCGGTATCGAAGGTGCCCCCGGCGTAGCCTTGTACCAGGCGCGCCGGCACACCCAGCGAGCGCAGCATTACCACCATCGATGAGGCATAATAATCACAGTAACCCTCGCGCATCTCGAAGAGAAAATGGTCGACCAGATCGACGCCACCGGGTGGCTGACGAATATTCTCGTTATAGGGAAAGGTGCGCAGAAAGGTCTGAATCGCCGCCGCCTGATCGTAGGGTGTGCGCGCGTTGATCTCAGCGACGATCGCCTGGGCGCGCTCGACCGTGCGTGGCGTGATCGTCGCGGGCAACTGGAGGTAGCGCTCGCGCACCCACGCCGGGTAATCGGTGCCAGCCTGACGCAAGCCAGCGATATCGGCCTGCGAGATACGCGTGGTGACGCTGAACGTTAACCCCTCCCGCAGCGGCGTTACTGCCGCGATCAGCGCGGTATCGTCGTAATTTGCTGTCGCCCCACCCGGGCCAGCGATATAATTGTGCTCGACCAACACTGGCAGGCTGAGCTGTACCACTTTGCCGCCGGCGATCACCAGGTTGTCCTTGCGGTCGCTGGCAAGCGTGATCGTCTGCGTGACAAGGCTTGTCCCACCGATATCGTTCAGGTTCAAGGCAACGCCGGGCGGCAGTGCGCTGCGAGCAGCCTCGGCGCTATCGAGCCCAAGTGCGGCGCGCGCCTGCTCGCCAGTGGTATTCTGCCAGCCGGTACCCGTATATTTATCGAAAGCGACCGCACGCAAATAGTCGAACTCAAGCGAGCGCACATACATCACAATATCGTCGCTGAGCGCGCGCGCTCCACCGAGCGCAACGCTACGCGCAGTAAAGGCCCCACCACCGGCACCAGGCGGCGCGTTGATCGTGCTGAACACATCTTCCCAACGCTCGCGCGCCTCGCGGAAGGGCTGCCGCAATACACTCCACGTCTCCGAGGCCTGGTTCGCCGATACACTCCCCGGCAGCAGGTTCGTCAGCAGCACCACAAAAGTGCCGGTAAGTGCGGCGGCGACTACAAAGCGCAACGGCAGGAAATCAGGGAAATCGATACGATGCACGAGCCAGGACTGCTGGCGCAACACAGCATTCTGATACACGAGCAGCAGCAGCGCCGAGGCGAGAAAAATAAAAAACAGCGTCGTCGGCTTCGGCAAAACGTAGGCGTAGTTGACGAGGATAACCGCCGCATTGATCAGAATCGGCGTCCAGATCCAGTTGTGACGAAAGAGCATCCACATCGTGCCATAGCAGAGCATCCAGCAGAGCAAGCTGAGCGCCACGACAAAAAGCAGAATATCCTCGCCGCGCCCGCCCGATCCGACGACGCGGCTCAGCCCAATCACACGGATGATCAGATCGACAAAACGATCACGCCAACTCTCCAGACGTGCGTCCATCTGCGGCCCGAGCAGCTGCACCGTCCACGCGATAGCGATCGCGAAGCTGAGCGGATGAGCCAGCCAACCAGGCAGCGACCGGGCCTGGGCAAAAAAGACACCGATACCGATGGCGACCAAGGCGACCGGAACAAGGACACCAAGACCAGGCGCCCAGTTAGAGGCGGCCAGACTCTGGACTACGGCCCAGCACATGATCAGGGCGAGCGCTACACCGGGTAACAACTCAGAGAGGCCAGACGTGCCAAAGATTTTGTTGAGGTAAAATTTGTGGTTGTCATGAGAGAATCAGGCCTGTAAAAGGGAATACGCGCGTGGCGTTAGCCCACACCTGTGCATGCCAGGG
The DNA here is from genome assembly GCA_012031775.1 of Candidatus Altimarinota bacterium. Classification (GTDB taxonomy): domain Bacteria; phylum Chloroflexota; class Chloroflexia; order Chloroflexales; family Chloroflexaceae; genus JAAUTF01. The sequence continues at coordinate 5,188 of JAAUTF010000468.1, forward strand.
TCTCGATGCTCTG
>JAAUTF010000469.1 GCA_012031775.1 Candidatus Altimarinota bacterium
GCGAGCAGGTGATCATAACGACGCAGATAGGCTTTGCCCAGCGACGTATTGCCGATCTGCAAATAGCAGGCCCCGAGATAGTAGAGCGATTGCGCATGGCGTGGGTTGCGCCGCAGCACTTTCTCGAAGAGCGGAATCGAGCGCGCTGGCTCCATCAGTTCTTTATAACAGAGGCCAAGCATAAAATTCGTCTCGACATCGTCTGGCCAATGTTCGAGCACACGTCCGAATTCGGTCGCCGCAAGATCATAACGATTGCGCCGCACATACATATATCCGAGGTCGTAGCGCAGCGAGTTGGCATCGGGGGCGAGCTCCACCGCTTTGCGCCAGGCGGCGAGCGCCCAGCTCTCGCGGCCCATTACGGTGTACATAAAGCCAAGCAAATAATGAGCCTGGGCATCGCGCGGCAACAGGGCGACAGCGCGCTCAAAGGCGCGTACCGCCTGTGGGTTCAGCCCCATGTCGTAGAGCAGCTTGCCCATGTTCAAGAAGAGTTGGCCGTTGCCGGGGTTCAGTTTGGCACACTCGAAGAGCAAATCGTAGGCTTCTTTGGTGCGCTTCTGTAGGCGTAATACCGCGCTCATACGCAGCCGAGCATCGGCGAAATAGCGGCTCTGCGCCGGCACGCGGCCATACTCGGCGATCGAGTCGTCCCAGCGTCGCTGACGTGCAAGCAGGTTGCCAAGCAGGTAGCGCGCCTGATGTTCTTCCGCTCGCCACTGCAGTAACGCGCGATAGATGCGCTCGGCCTCGTCCTCGTAGTTCTGCTGCTTCAACGCGTAGCTCAGCCGATAGTACCACTGCGCTACCTCCTCTTCGCTGCGCGAGACGAGGATGTCATCTGCCGACGGCTCCGGCGAGACAAAGGTCGGCTCCACACGGAGCGCATCGGCAAAGCAGCGTTGCGCCAGTTCGTGGGCACCGTGGCTCTGGTGCATCAGGCCCATGTAGTAGCGCGGCTCCGCCGCCTGTGGGCGCGCATTACAGGCGCTATTGTAGTGAATATAGGCTCGCCCGGCGTCGTCGATGCGCTGGTAACAGCGCCCAAGCGAGAAGTGCGCTTCGTAGAGATTGGGGTTGTGCTCCAGCGCCTCTTTAAAAGCCGCGATGGCGCGGTCGATCTGGCTGCGCGCCGCAAAGGCCACGCCCAGGTTGTAGTGCGCTTCGGCGAGTTGTGGGTCGGTCTGTACCGCTTCGAGGTACTCGCGCAGTGCAGCATCCCAATCGTCCTGAAAGGCCAGTGCGTTGCCGATATACAGATAGATGATCGCGCGCTCGCGCTCGTAGATCTGCGCTTGCTCTTCGCCATCGACATAGGCGGCGATCAGGGCGGCCTTAAAATGTTCGATCGCCTCGCTATAGGCTGCCCGCAGGTACGATCGAATGCCTTGGCTAAAAGCCGCCCCGAGGCGCGTGCCCGACATAAATCGTTCACTGCCGGTAAACGTGTCGAGATCCAGAGGCATGAAGTTGAGTGGTTCGTTCGCGGCCATAACCTCTCCGTCTCCTGCAGTACTCAGCGCTTCAAACTAGGATTGGTCTGCGGCAATGGAACAGCTCTGCCACGTTCCCGCTATCGACACCCTTTGCTGCCTTGATGAGTCACTTGTTCTCGAAAAATACTATAACATGGCCCCTCAGGTCTTGCATGTTACAGAAAACTTAGTCCCGGTCGGCGCTGCGATATTCCTCGATCGTCAAGCGCAGCTGCTGCGTTAGCTCGCGGCTCAGGCCGCGCCCGAAGTCCGCTTGCGCCAGAGCACCGATCTCCGCCAGCAGGCTCGGCCAGTCTTCGCCATCGCGCTCGTGGGGTGCGATCCGATCGCCGAATTGGTTCCAGAGCTGCGCTGCTCGCGCTGGCCCCAGCACATCGTCGGCGATACTGCGCAATTCGTCGCCAAGGCGCGACAATCGGCGGCGTAATACTACCATAGTGATGTCGTCGCTCTGGCCTGAGCCCTGTGTCCAGGAGCGCAGCTCGTGCAGCAACAGGCTTACCAGCGCGCGTGGTTTCAAATGACAGTGGGCAGCGATCAGGCTGTACATCTGCGCAAAGCCGAAGATCTCGCCCTGCGGGTTTTCTGCTTCCACCACACCATCTGTGTAGAGCATCACGGTCTCGCCGGGCAACAGGCGCGCACAGGCCTCCCTGTAGGCGCTGTCGTCGTCTACACCGAGCGGCAACCCCGAGAGCTCGATCTCTTGTACGCTGCCGTTGATCAGCAGCGGGTAGGTGTGGCCAGCGTTGGCAAGGAATATCTCGCCAGTGTGCGGGTGCAGCCGTACATAGAGCATGGTCACCATGCCTTGTGGTATCTCGCTTAACACCCCGCGGTTCACGCGCGCGAGGGTCTCGGCGGCGCTGCCGTCGCGCCTCGCCTCGTGGCGAAATACGGTGCGCGTGACGGCCATACGCAGCGCCGCAGGGAGACCTTTGCCCGATACATCGCCGATCATGATTCCGCGCCAGCCCTCGCCTAAGCGCAGGAAATCGTAGAGGTCGCCGCCCAGATCGCGCGCCGGTAACGAGAGAGCGGTCAATTCCCAGCCAGCAATACGCGGCGCGGCCTCCAGCAACAGCCCCTGCTGGATGTCGCGTGCTAACTGTAGTTCCTGTTCGATCTCTGCCGCCCGCCGTTGCTCGGCCTCGTTTGGCGTCACGACGCTCGCCACCGCCCGCCGCCGCCGCACCTGATGGGGTGAGCTATGATGCAACAAGCTGGGGCTCAGGGCAATGTTTCGATTGCGTCGTGCTGGCATAGTATTAGAAGAGATAGTAAAAGGGGTTTACACCCCTTTGTCTTGTCGACCTTTCTGTAGCATTGTCGCGTAGGCGCTGACAGGTGGCGATAAGCCAGCTTACGGCCACACCATCGATCAGTGCATCGGGCGGTCGCCGTGTCAGGCGGCGCAGGGCATTGCGATACTCGCGCAGCGCCAGGTCGTTCTGCTGTAATTGGCGATATGTCTCAGCTAGGTGATACGCTACCAGTGGTGATTCGGCATCGAGGTAGCGCGCGCGCTCGAACTGGCGCGCCGCAGCGGTCAACTGGTTCTGCCGCAGGTAGACAAGGCCGAGGAGCAGGTGAGCCTCGGTGGTTAGGGTGTCGATCTCAAGCGCTCGCCGCGCTTCGGCAGCGGCTAAGTCGAGATCGCCGCGGTTGGCGTGTGCCCGTGCGATCAGCGCGAGCTTCTGTGCCACCAGATGTCCCTCGGGCGGTGTTCTTCCCAGTAGGGCCAGCGCTGCTTCGGTATCACCAGCATCGATCAGGCGCGCGCCTGGCTAAGATTTACCGCCATGGTGTCTGTAGCCGGAACTGTCGTGGTCGCCGCAGCGCGGCGCGCCGATGACCTGACACTGCGCACGGGTGGTTCTACAGGCATCTGTTCGCCCTGGCTTACTATCTGTGGCTCTTTGTAGTAAACGAAAGCCGATCCTACTTCTCGGGTACGGAAGCCATCGAATACGTTCCAGAGCGTCTCGGAAAAACCAAGAAAGAGCATGCCGCCGGGGTTAAGCGCCTCGTAGAAACGCTGAATCAGCGTGCGGCATGTCTCCAATTTAAAATAAATTGTCACATTCTGACAGAAGATCATATCGACGCTCTGCGTTTCGAGGGGGAAGGGATCGAGCAGGTTGTGCTGAACAAAGCGCACTAGCCGACGCAGCGATGGTTGGGGGCTGAGCGCTTCGCCCTCGGCGCTAAAAAAACGCTCGCGTTGGGCAAGGCTGAGGTTGCTGAGCGTGCGCCCGCGATAACTGCCGATGTGCGCCTTTGCTAACGCGACGCCACTCATATCGGTGGCGATAATCTCGACCGGGCGGCAGGTGGGTCGCCCAGAGTTTCGAGCACACAGATCGCCAACGAGTAGGCTTCCTCGCCGGTGGCACAGCCCGCGCTCCAGATGCGGAGCGGGCATTGTGGCGGCGTCTGGCGCTGAAACTCGGGCAACAGCGTTTCGCTCAGGGCACGTAGTTGGGGTTGATTGCGCAGGAAAATCGTCTCGTGATTCAGCAGGCGCTCGCTGAGCTTCTGCAGCTCAGCATGCGCGGTCGGCCCGCCGATGCGCGCGAGAAAGCCCGGCAGTGTTTGGCCGCTCTGAGCGAGATGTTGGGCAAGTGTGGCGCGCAGCGCGGGCTGGCGCGTATCGTCGAGATAGACACCGCAAAACATCGCCAGCTGGTCGCGCAGCTGTGCGAATTGAGCGGCGTCGAGCGCCGGAGTCGTCGGTAGTGCTGCTTGCTCCGTTGGTCTCACAATGGCATCATCCTTTGAGGATCAGCGCTACCTGCTTGCTTAAGGTGGCACTGATGGTTTCGGGAGGGAGGCTCACATCGACCGCGCCGATCTCGACGGCGGCGCGCGGCATGCCATAGATGGTACAGGTAGCGGCATCCTGGGCGATGGTGTAGCCACCTGCACGGCGGATGGCCAGCATGCCTAGCGCGCCATCTCGGCCCATCCCGCTGAGCAGGACGCCAACCGTGCGTTGCCTGCCGTAGGCCGCGACCGATTGCATCGCTACGTCGATCGCCGGTCGCTGCAGGAGCAATGGCTCGCGGCTCAGATGAATACGCCCATTGTTGCGCACAAGCAGATCATAGCCGTCAGGCGCTACCAGCACCATACCACGCTCCAAGGTACAACCTTCTTCCGCCAGTTGAATTGGTAGATTGCCGGTGCTTGCGAGCCATTCGGCCAGGCCGCGGCTAAAACCGGCGGCGATATGTTGCACGACCAGAACAGCAGCGCCGAAGTCGGGCGATAGGCCGCTCAAGATGTGATGCACAACGCGCGGCCGCCCGTCGATGCACCGATGACGACGATCGGGTGGTCGCTTTGCCGCTCGAGCTCTGGCTGAACACGGGCGCGTGGTAGCGTGTCGTTATGCCTGTCGGCTGCCAGTACCGGTACCGGGTGGCGTAGCGCAGCGTTGCGGCGACCGCGCAGATGCGTCACCACCTTGACTTTGGCGAGCAGGTGTATTTTGCGAATAAGCGCTGCGGCGATCCGCGGATGCTGTGTTGGATCGCTCAAATCTGGCTTCTCCAGCACATCGAGTGCGCCCGCGCCCAGCATTTGAAAGGTAATATCGACATCGTAGCTCGCGAGCGATGCCGTCAGCGCAAGTATCGGCGTCGGGTGATAGGCCATCAGTTGGCGTGTTGTCTCCAGGCCGTCCATCACGGGC
>JAAUTF010000470.1 GCA_012031775.1 Candidatus Altimarinota bacterium
TGTCTTCGACACGCAACGTACCATCGGTTGCAGTAACAAAATGGCCGGCTGCTGTGAACTGTTGGTCACTGAGGCAAGGCGAAAACGCGCCTGCGCCGAGGCAGGCTGCTGCGTTTCGTAGTTAGCAAAACCATAGCCCTTACTTAGCAACACCTGGCCCTGCTCTGCTACCAGCACGGCACCACTGAAGAAATTGCTGGCGGCTAGCTGCTGTAAATAGGCATCGAGCACGCTGCCAAGCTGGCTGTCGATCGGCTGAATAATACCCGACGGGCTGCTGTTATACTGCCCGCTCAGCCCTATCGTATCGATCACAGGGCCAGGGCTTGGCAGTGGCGCAAGAGTCGGCGGCACCACGGCTGGCGTAGTCGGTCGCATCGCACGCTGGCTGGCAGTCGGCAGTTCGACAGCAGGGAAAGGCGTGAAAGCCGCCGCCGGTGCCAGCGCACCACGCAGACCATCGCTGCTTTGCATCCGTAGCGGTGCGCCACAAGTTACGAGCAGAATGATCAAGCACGATGCAATAGCCGCCACCCGCACCAGAAGAACCATGGAACCTCGCTAGGAAAGAGCTCAGTAGTCAGAAAAGCAGTGTGAATATTGCTCACCGCTGACAACTTTTGTAAAGCATATTGTACACCATTAAGCGCCAGTGCGCGCTAAAACACATCACTGGCCCTCTTGGCTCTTTGCTTCTGACTTCTGACCGCTATCCTATAGCGACGGACAGAACCGTTGAGTCGGCCTTTGTTCCGCTGGCTGCGACCGGCTCAGCCGCGTCTTGCCTTCGACAGGCTCAGGCAACGACGCGGGCGCAACCGACCTGCTCTTCGCTGTAGTGCAGTTTCAAACTCTGCAACTGCACTCGCACGCTGAAGTGTCTATTCGCTTCCGGCAGATGCCTGATTGTAGCGGAATGCACCCACATAACCCGGAAACGACCTTCCGCCGCGCTGTACTAGCCTTGCAGGAGCGACTGCGCGCCATCAATCCACATCTCGGTTCCCGTAATATGTGAAGCTTGGTCGGAGCAGAGGAAATAGACCAAGCTAGCAACTTGATCGGATGTCCCCGGTGTTCCATCAGTCAGCGGAATTTTGCCCTTCGGAAACTCTACCGGCTCTTGCTCGCTCTCCAAGTCACGTTTTTCTGTGCTATCGTCAATGGCTGTCTCGATAGCTCCGGGGCAGATAACATTGACCCGGATACGATGTTTCGCGAGTTCCAGCGCGCTCATTTTTGCAAAAGCCACTTGTGCCGCTTTGGTACAGGCATAAGCTGTAGCGCCAGTGTTTGAAAACATCCGTGTTCCATTCACCGACGAAGTGATCACAACGGCACCGCCGCGCTGTTTCAAATGAGGCAGAGCCGCCCGTATTGTGAAATACGTTCCGTTCAAATTGATGCTGACCGTTTGCTCCCATTCTCCCGGCGTGAGCTCATCGAGCGGTGCCCAAACACCGTTGATACCGGCGTTGGCGAAGACGATATCGAGTTGGCCATAGCGCTCTGTCAGTATGCGAACAGCATCTTCCATATCCTGGGGAACGCTGATGTCCCCGATAAGTGCTACCGCCCTACCGCCCTGACGTTCGATCTCTTGCACTACCTGTTCGATCTCGTCCTCGGTGCGGCCAAGCGCACCTACACTAGCGCCCTCACGTGCAAAACGCAAGGCTGTCGCGCGCCCAATGCCAGAGCCAGCACCTGTTACCAATGCGACCTTACCTTGTAGCGTCATCGCCTTGTTCTCCTTCATTGTAGACTAGGACAAGGTTTCAAAAAGCCATTAGTGCTGGTCAGGGGGGCGGCGAAGCCGTCACCCCTAACTAGCACCACCCTGTTCCTGAACCTGGCATTCGCCAGAATCGTCACGCACGGGCGAACCATGTCTAATGATGGAACTGGTCGTACCAGCCTTTTTTGTGCGATTTGCCGTTTAGACGAGCAAGAAAAAGGCCAGCGCGCGAGTATTACTCACGCGCTGGCCTTGGCGGTTTCTAGGGTTGTGATTCTAGCGATGTATCAGCGGCAGATAGACTGTGAAGAACTGCTGCGGGATTGCAGTAATGCTTATCGGTCCGTAGGTAGTGCGCGTACCGTCAAGCGCAACCTCGACGAGCCAATAGCGATAGGTACCTCTCGCAGCACCTTCGTCAACCCAACGGTAACTGACCCCGTTTAAAGGATTGCCCTGCGCGGCGATCAAGCCCGATATATCGTCTGCGGCTTTAAAGCTCTCGTTTGAGCCACGGTAGATACGGAAGCCTGCTGTTGTTAACTCGCTGCCCGTTGCCCAGTCGAGCTGCACTGCATCGCCAACTTTTGTTGCGTCGAAGCGTAGCAGCGTGATCGCCGTGGGTACAATTGGCGAAGTAGCCACGCTGCGATTATTCGGCGGCGTCGGGTCGTCTCCGTGCGAGCCGTTGTCGACAATGAGCACAGTATTGGTGATGCCCGTGACTCCAGGCGCTAGTGGATTGTCAACTCGCACGGTAAAGGTTGTGTCGCTCGCATCACCGGCGGCAAAGAAGCCGACCGTGAAAACACAAATTGTACCTGCTGGTGCGCCATCTGCACAACTCCAACCGCGCGCGCTGCCGCTCGCTGAGAAGCTCGTATTGAATGGAACCGTCTCGGTGATCACCGCATTGAGCGCATCGATCAAACCAACGTTGCTGTAGCTCAGGGTATAAGTAATATTCCCTCCTGGCCGTACCGACACACCGCCATCGTCTTTGAAAATCTGGAGATCGGGGGGCAGCCGGTCGGTGTCGCTGCTCGTATTATTCGGTGGCGTCGGATCTGGGCCGTTGTTGCCATCGTCCGTCACAAAAGCATCGTTCACAATAGTTTGTGTCCCGAGGGGTAGCGGATCTGCGACAGTGGCGACTAGGGTGTAAGTCACTGTCTCTCCTGCGTCAAGGTCGAAGGCGGGCCAACTGACCACGCTGCCGGTCAATGCACCACCATCGCTTGCGCTAATGAAGCTCAGCTCAAGCGGCAGCGCATCGGTAACAACCACACCTGTTGCATCTTGGTCGCCAACATTAGCGATGACAAGGGTGTAGGTAAGTGTATCCCCGGCCAGCACTACGTCTTCGCCATCATCTTTAACGATTGTCAGGTCGGGAGCAGCGTTGAGCGGGGTAAGCTCGTTGTCGCTGTTGTTCGGCGGCGTCGGGTCAGGGCCGCTGCTCTCATCATCAGCGATGGTCGCGGTGTTGGTGATCTGATCGACGCCACTGGGCACGGGATTAACGACATTCACCGCGAAGCTCACAGCCCCAGATGTGCGCGCGCAAGCGTTCCCACCGTAAAGCTGCAGGCCGTACCTGCGGGAGCATTATCGGAACAGCTCCAGCCGTTTGTGCTGGAACTAGCATCAAAGCTCGTGTTAAGCGGCACGGTCTCACTGATTACAACCCCGGTTGCATCCACATTGCCGAGATTGGTATAGGTGAGAGTGTAGACGATCAGCGCACTGGCAGCAGTCGTGGTGCTGGCGCTTGTCTTTGTAATCGTTAGATCTATGACCGGTACGACAAAGCCGAAGTCGATATCTATACGCTCCTGCCCGATCGTCAAACCGACGTCGGTCAGGCTGTCCTCGCCACCGTCGAGATCGTAGGTCGGTACGACATCGGGCGGCAATGTGTTCCTGTCAACCGCCACACGATACGCTCCGCCCGGTAGCCCATCGAAGCTGTAGTCACCATCGCCGGTCGTGGTGGTGATGAAGGTCTCATCGTCGACGGTGCCAAGCACGCCATCGACGCCGGCCCAGGTTAGAATGACGGTAACACCGTTAATACCATTCTCACCAACGTCCTGCACACCATCACCATTAGTATCCGTCCAGATACGGTCGCCGAGGCTAGCATCGCCGACGTAGCCGAAGTCGGCATCGGTGACAACCGCTCCTGCACCAAGCACTACGTCAGTAGTGGAGTTCGCGGTGGCGTCACGGTCGACTGTATTTGTAAGACCGGGCGGTAGCGAGCCGGTGTCAACGCTGACACGATAGGTGTCGGCGATCAATCCAGTGAAGTTGTAGCCTCCAGCGTTGTCTGTTTGCTGGGTGAAGGTCACATCGTCGGCAGTGCCGAAAGTGTCATCAGTTCCATCGCCGATAAGGATGACAGTGATGCCGGGCAGTCCGGGCTCATCGGTATCCTGGGCTGTATCGCTATCGCGGTCTAACCAGACATAGTTACCAATGCTGCCGAGCGGGCCGAAGGCCGTTGTGGTGTAGCCGAAGTCGACATCGATACGGTTCCGGCTAAAACCTAGCGCGACAGTAGTGCTATTATCCAGGCTCCCATCGAGCTCATAGGTCTCGTTCATGCCACTAAGCGGCCCGCTTGTGTCGACAGTCACGCGGTAATTGCCAGTTGGCAATCCGTCGAAGCCGTAGATACCATTGGCATCGGTGGTCGTTGTGGCCGTGTAATCGTCCGTAGTGCTAAAGACACCGTCAGGGCCAGCCCAAGTGAGCGTAACAACGACACCGACGATGCCAACTTCACTAGCGTCTTGAATGCGATCAGCGTTGGTATCGTTCCAAACACGGTCGCCAATGCTACCGATGCCGACGTAGCCAAAGTCCACATCGAGTCGCACCTGACTGGTCGCTAAGTTCGCCTGTGCCCGCGAGTCATCGCCGCCATCTAAGTCGTAGGTTGGAGTAAGACCATTAGGCAGGCTAGCTGTAGCGACGCTAACCACATAGCTGCCGGAGCGCAGGTTGGGAACGTTGTAGACGCCATCGAGACCGGTCAACACACTGTAGACCACATCGTCAGCTGTGTTAAAGGCATCGTCATCGCCGAAGTAGATAACGTCGATCGTCACACCAGCGAGGCCGATCTCACCGCTATCTTGAACGCCATCGTCATCGATGTCGAGCCAGACACGATCGCCAAGTGCGGCATCAGGCGGGAAGAAACCGTCGTTGAGGAAGCCAAAATCTACATCATAACGGCGTTGGCCAGCCATAAGGCTTAGCTCAACCGTATCGTCGAGCACGGCATCGAGTTCATACGTCGGCAGCAGATCGAGCAGTGGCGCGCTCGCGCTGTCGACCGTCACCCGGTAGCGCCCAGCCGACAGTGCGGTGAAGAGGTAGAAACCATCGGCGTCTGTGGTGGTCGTCGCCGTCGTATT